>NZ_RSCK01000044.1:3427-54828 GCF_003991895.1 Chroococcidiopsis cubana SAG 39.79 | reverse complement strand
CGATTTCATGGCGATTGGAACTATCAAATCAATCCAAGAGTAATAACTTAGTTGCTCAAGTTATTTTTACAAGCTGCCTTCGGGGGTAAATAAGTATTTCACAAAAGCTTCGGCAACCTCGCGAGTGCCGTGTTTATCTACGTTGCGATCCACTACAGCGATTGGATTGTCGATGGAGATATTGACATCGGGAATTATGTAAGACACCTTCTCGCCTTTTTGTTGCGCTAGGAGAATTTCGTTTTCGTAGTTAATCAGAGCATCTCCCTGCCCTTGCTTAAAAAATACATCTGTGGCTTCTCGCGCATCCTTGGTGAGAATTGGTACGTTTCCATAAACTCTCGTCACGAAGTCGAGCGCTTGTTCTTCGCTAGCACCAGTTTTGATGGCAGAATTCCACAGTGTGAGGAAATTCCAACGAGCAATGCCGGAAGTCTTCGGATCGGCTGTAATCAGACTGACTCCATCTTTGGCTAAATCTTCCCAAGTTTTAATCCCTTTGGGGTTATCTGGACGAGTCACTAATGCCGCAACAGATTTAGAGACAATGCCATTGTCGGGAACTTCCTTCTCCCATCCTGGTTCAATTAATCCTGCTTTCTCAATTCTGCTGGTGTCTAAGGCAAGAGCTAAATGAACGACATCTGCTTCCAAACCATCAATCACGGCGCGAGTTTGGGAACCAGAACCACCATAGCTTGTCTTGAAGGTGACGTTTTGATTATGCTCTTGCTTCCACTGCTCGACAAATTTAGGAACGATCGCATCGTGAGCGGCTTTGGTGACAGCAAAAGAAACGAGAGTCAGTTCCACATCCTGCTTATTTGCCGCTACAGGACTAGCAGCAGGATTTTGAGTCGCAGAATTACTACCGTTACCACCGGAGCAAGCTGAGATCGCCACGCTTAAGCTCACCCCAACTAAAAACAACGCTCCAAAACCCTTCAATGAACTCACCCTTGCTCTAGCGAGCTGTTGAATCGCTTGTCCCCATTGCCTCAAGTGCTGCCACCACCTCATGTCATTGTCTCCTAATAATCTACGAATCTTTGGTAGAACTACCGTATTTAATGTGTCTGGTCATAGATATTACAGAGTCAAGGCGAAAAAGGCAAGAAAAAAATTCCTATTTTCCGAGCGAGAATGTGTAGTTTATGGAAAATCGATGGATAATAGTCATGCTGTCTTGATGTTGCACCTAAGCGAACATAGCTGCTGCGGCAAGTGCAACTCCTCCAGCCACATCTAACAAACAGTATGAAGATGAGCGAACAACTTTTGCCACAAGATGCGATCGCGAAGTCAGAAGCCAGAAGTTACCCTATGACAAAAAACAAGACTCTTAATAAATTTACTAAGTTTATAGTTTTTTTATTACTAATAGTTATCATCTTCACGCCGTTTACAGTTGTAAATGCTGGCGAACGGGGCGTATTAATGAAGTTTGGTCAAGTGCAAGAGCGGATCTTAGGAGAGGGGATTCACCCGATTATTCCTGTAGTTCACCGAGTTAAAAAGTTGAGCGTTCGGGTGCAAAAACAGGAAATTGCTGCTGAAGCATCCTCAAAAGACCTTCAAGACGTTTTTACCGATGTGGCGCTTAATTGGCATATTATTCCATCAGAAGCAAATATCATTTTTCAACAGATTGGTAACGAACAACAGGTAGTAGAGCGAATAATTGACCCAGCTATTGAAGAAGTATTAAAAGCAGTTATGGCAAAATACACGGCTGAAGAACTGATTACTAAGCGAGGAGAAGTCAAAGCTGGAGTAGACGATTTACTCACTACTAGATTGATTAATTATCATGTTGCCGTTGACGATATTTCTCTGGTTCACGTCCATTTTTCCGAGGATTTTGACGAGGCAGTAGAAGCAAAACAAATTGCCGAGCAGGAAGCAAAACAGGCAGAATTTATCTCTTTAAAAGCGATTCGAGAGGCTGAAACGAAAGTAAATTTAGCGAAAGGAGAAGCTGAGGCACATCGGTTACTGAAAGAAACATTGACCCCAGAAATTCTGCAAAAACACGCTATAGATAAGTGGAACGGCAAGCTACCATTGTTTGTTGGTAAAGGCGAACCAAAATTATTGGATTTGAGTCAGTTTATTTCTAATGATGAATAGCCACGCAAAGACGCATACGCGCAGCGTTCTCGTAGAGTAGACGCAAAAGATATGCAGAGTTTAGTTATTGCCTACTGGAAAAGAGGACGGAAAAGACAGGTGCATCGAGAATTTTTAATTGAATTAGAGCAAGAATCACAAGAGTGTAAGCGGTTGAGGAAGCAATACCCATCGATAGTTCTTTTTTCAGATTGCGTTCTTTGGGTTGTCCTTGCAGAACATCCATAGCACCTGCTTGCATCATTAAAATACCAATAATGTTGGACAGCCAGTATCCGACAATCGAGCTAGGTAGGAGTAAATCGCGGTTAAATAAACTACAGATATACCCAAAGAAGTAGGCAATTGGTAAGTTGAATACTATGTCGTTCCACCAACATAATGGTGAGAGCAAATATCCGATCGCAAAAAACACCGCACCTCTGAGTTTTTTCCAAATATTTCCCTCTTGGGTGAACTGCTGTAGCCGCGCTTGGATCTTTTGACTCAACTTTTGGCTAGCTTGTTTGACTGATTGCATACAAAGATAATATTTCCGATTGACTTACCGTATTTTACCTTGTTCTGGGATATGATCGCCGTCTTCTAGAAATACGCTCCGAGTAAGCTGTATAGTAGTCCTAGCAAGACAAAAGTGGCGATCGCCACATAAGTAAAATCTCGTCGCCATAGGAAAGCCAATAGGGAAATCGCGACGCGGACGATGGGAGTCGCAATTAGAAACAGCAATCCTAACTGGATAATTCCTCGACTGCTTCCCGCACTCACAGCTTCGATTACACCTATAGGAGAGCGGAATCGATCTGGTTCTCCAAGAAAATACTTATAATCAACAGGCTCAGTGCCGTGGCGGATTAGATATAAACTTCCACCAACTAAAACTACACCACTAGCCAGAAACACGCCATATCTTAACAAGTTGCTCAACAACAACTCGATTTGCAACTGATGCGTCGCGACTTCTTTACCGCCATAAGTAGCTTGTGTTAATTCTTCATCGCACTCTGGGATTTGATGCTGCATCGGGATGACAGATACCTGAGCATTGGGTGATTCTGTCGATTCCCAATGGCGATCGGATTGGTTCATCTTAACTCCCTCCAAGCAGACTGTTGTAGACCATTTTAAAAGCCATTGCCACCAGCACGAGACTGAAGATAATTCTCAAACTCTGGGTTTTGGTTCCAACTAGAACTCTCGCGCCCAACAAAGCGCCAGGGAATACACCTAACATCACGGGCATCGACAACCCAGGATCGATATAACCCTGCACCAGATAAACCCCTGCCGATGCTGCTGCTGTTACGCCAATCATAAAATTGCTGGTAGTGGTGGAAACCTTGAAGGGAATTCGCATGACTCGATCCATCGCTACTACCTTCAGCGAACCGCAACCGATCCCCAGCATTCCAGAAAACAATCCGGCGATCGCCATCATGCCAAATCCAGCAGGGACAGAATGAACTTGGTAAGACATCGTACCTGTGGCAGTTGGGCAAGTGCTGTTAAGTCGCAGTTGGGTGGCTATAGCATCGGCTGATTCGTTGTCGTTATATTCCGATTGCGGTTGTTGTGACAGATAAGCAGAATAGAGAAGGACAATCGCAAGTACGATTGTTAGCACTTTCACTGAAACTTGAGTTGCTAGCATTGCCCCCACCATTGCACCGACAATTGTGGCAACTTCTAAAAACATTCCCAGGCGCAGATTTGTAAATCCTTCTTTAATATATGCGGATGCCGCACCAGAGGAAGTGGCAATTACAGATACTAGTGAAGCACCAGCAGCATAACGAATGTCAACTTCAAATACGGAAGTTAATAGGGGAACAATTACCACTCCACCACCCAAACCCGTTAACGCCCCCAGTAAGCCTGCGGTAAATGAGCCAATCCAAACGAGTAAGGAAAATTCTAGGATGTTCATAACCTGGCGATTGGTAATTGGTGAGAGAGTGGTGCGTGGTTTAACTTTTAACTTTTGACTTTTGACTTCCCATTACCCATTACCAAAATTTAGTCGCAATATCGCTTTCTACTAAGGTAAAGGTAAAAGTACCATTACCAACTAGGGCAGAAGGCACGAGCTAATTACCGTAGCGAGTTAGGGATGTGGCGATCGCTTGTTAATGAGTTAATTAATGTGTCTTTGTCACTGAAATATATACAAATATAGTAAGTAAATGCAAGTGTAATTTGTTACTGTTCTCTGGCTAAGAAATCTACAGTAAATTCATCGGAATACTTACATAAACTGAATCTATCAAAATAAAAATATATTTTTATCAGAGAATACACTATTGTCATCGGAAAACTTTAATTAGAAAAATTAATTTTTTCACAGCACTAGATTTGCTAAAGTACAAATCTAAGTTGTCGAGTCGAAATCAAATAGAAATATAGCAATTCTGTTTGAGTCATAAAATATTCGTGCGTTCTATCAAATTACAAATGACAGCCACAATGCCAGAATCTTATAAATAGCTTAGAGCTGTCCAAACAGGAGAAAAAACATGAAACTTTTCAAATCTTTGTTGATCGTTTTACTCATTCTGGTCAATTTCATCTTGGCTCCACCTGCATTAGCAGATAAACCTAAATACCTCAAAAATCCTGACTACATCGAGGTAAGCAAAGCTCTTGACGAACTGGTGGCTGCAAAAGATGCACGAGTCAAAACAGGAGGTTCTGTACCAGCAGAAATTCAAAGGAAAATTGATGAATTAGAATTTCAAAAATATGCTTTGGAGACGGGAGTGAACTGGGGGCAGTGCCGCAATCAGACAGGAAAAACATTAGCAGTTTACGGTCCTATTCCAAATTTTGACGATGACGAAGAAGATTATGCCTACGATACTGGGCTTTACTTTTTAGCACCTGGTCAGGCTACGAAAAACAAATGGGATTGTGAGGGAGTTTATTTATCAAGTGATGCCACCACAGCCGTTACTAGCCCTGATGGCAAAACTCAAGACTTAACCGGACCTGCGGTAATTAAGATTGCTGATGGCACGCAACTCACAATTTCTACCAATCCCAATACTGGTGCTGTAGAATTTAATCTGCCACCAACTAAAGTTTTCCAAGCTGATGAAATTAACTGGTTTATTCCTAATGTGGCACAGGCATTCATAGATGCAAGAGTACCTAATGCACCTGCTTATCAAATTGCTGATTCTCCGAATTTAATTGCGAAAAAGACTGCCGCACCTGCTGCTCAAGCAAAAGCTAAACCGGAATCAGAGCCAGAACCCGAAATTAAGTTGCAGACATTACCGAGAAAAGGTTACTACAGTAAGTGACCTAATTGCCTGCGATCGCAATCAAATCTAAGCTCCTAGATTGAGTCTGGGAGCAAGCAGAACTTCAGGGCGATCGCATATTTTAATTGCTTGTACTTTCTTCAGGTAGTAACGAAGTCTCTTCTACTGATGGCTCCTCCACTCCGATCGCGCTGGTTATGTAAGGTTTAATAAATACACTAACTCCAATTACCCAACCTAGCGAAACCATCCAACCTGCGAGAATATCGCTGGGGAAGTGAACCCCTAAATACAATCGCGTCCAAGCGATCGCCACTACGAAGACAATACCAAAAATTAACGACAACCAGCACCAAATACTGCCCCAAGTCAAAATGACCAACGTTGCAATCAGAGTCATACTCGTCATCGCATGACCGCTAGGAAAGGCATAATCAAATTCTGGCGTAAGTGATGTCCACAAATCGGGACGCACCCGATGCATAAATTCTTTGGCGGTGCGGTTGATAACGGCACTTCCTAATGTAGCAGTTAGTAGAAAAGCAAGCGAGCGCCACCTTTTACGAAAAAACAGCAGCAGCGCGATCGCGGCAATAATAAAAGATACGATTCTAAACGAGCCGAACTTAGTGAGAGTTACTGCAAAAATATCTAGTTGCGTCCGTGAATAAGCGTGAATTGCGACTAAAATCGGTGCATCCCATCCAAACCCGCCTTCTTCCCATACCTCCACAGCCAGTATTCCAAACACCTGCAAAGGTAAGTAAACTCCAATTAGTAATAGTAGTAGCGATCGCCAACGGGCAATCAGTAGCTGTTTGAGAAAGTTGAGGAAGGACAAAGGTAACTTCCACACTTGGGATTTCGACATTTTAGAAACTTTGCTCTAAAAATTTTACTCTAAAAACTTTACTCGACAATGACGCTATTCAAAGATTCTAGAGGAATGGTGAAGACGTAGTAGAGAACTCCTAGACCCAGTAATAACACAGCAAGACTAGAGAGGATAACCCAACGGTCTGCTGGTTCGTAGGTATCCTCGTCAATATCGCGCTTGACGGCAAAATAATGCTGTGTTGAAAGCAACACCGTTAACAAACCGACAACTCCGAAACCTAACCCCAACTTCCAACCATTACCAGGCGGTTGAGGTGCTAAAGGAGGACGAAGAATTCGCAGACGTACAATTAGAACGCCAAACCCCATCAAGGCGATCGCACTCCGCATCCATGCGAGATAGGTGCGCTCGTTTGCCAAATGATCCCTCACCCGACTCGGGTTTTTTAGCTTCGCCTTTTCTGCTGTCTCTGCATTTGGTTTTACAGTCTTAAACAACTCCATTAATCTTTAAATTGGTAATTGGTAATTGGTAGTTGGTAGTTGCTTCCCCTTGTCTTCCTTCCCTGCTCCCTGCTCCCTGCTCCCTGCTCCCTATTCAGTCAATCGGAGCATTAGGAGTTTTCGCGTCAATATCTGCTTGAGTCAACGTGGGAATTGACCAGTCAGTTTCACCTACTTTAAAAACCTTGGCAGGTCTGACGTTAAATTCAATTGCGCCTGTTTGGGGATTCGTTTTAGCAACTAACCGAGTCCCATCCACGATTTTAAAGGCGATTCCTTCTGTTAATTCTTGGACTGGAGCAAGAGGAGTGACGGCGACTTTAGTACCGCTAGGCAAGTAAACGCCTTTGCAGCTCCAATCGTCATCCGTCACCTTACCATCTCCCAAGAAGTATAAGCTAGCAGCACCAGATTTTTTATTAGCGTAAATAGCTAGAGTTTTTCCTGTTTCGTTACGGCATTGTGCCGGATCTTCAGCAGTTTCTAAAACATACTTTTGAAACAGCAAGTCATCCAGTCTTTGCTGATATTGTTCTGATGTGTAGCCGCCGCGATCGGGTGTATCCTTTGCCTTAATAAGTTCATCCAAGGCTTGAGTTACTTCGGTGTAGTCAGACCCCTTGGTAAGATCGCTTTCAGCCCACGAAGGCGGGGCGATCGCTAAGTTAACTAGAAGCACCAAAGCGACTAAAGCGAATTTGAGAAATTTCATTGTTTTCTCCATATCGTAAAAACTACAGAGTTTCGTTGTGCAAAACCTCTGACTTAAGTTGGAAAATTTAAACTGAGAATAGATCGAACAGCTATTAAGCCTTTTCTATTTCTCGACTTCGGGTATTGCAGATGCGCGACTGATGTTTCTCACCAAAATCAGCAGCCATAAGCCACTAATTATCAGCGTGAGTACAGCTAAACCGCGATTTTCTAGCGTATGACTATCAATTAAAATTAGCACTCCTAGCCCAATCAACACAAAGGGAACGAGGTATTTGCCGTAGCGTTCGAGAGTGTCAGCGATCGCGCTTAGATGAGTTAACTGGTAAGCAGCATAGCACCAAGCACCCACCAGCGAGAAGAATATTCCCAAGACAACGAGAAGACTCTCCCAGGTGCAACTAGCAAACAGAGGTACGTAGATCCCGATATTGTCCCCACCATTGGCAAATGTCACCGCGGCAACGCTATAAGTTTGAGGAGACAACAGGCTAGCAAGGGTTGAGTTCCCAGGTTTTTCTGGCGCTGTATCATCTGCTGACGCATCATCCCGATTTAGCAAGCGACTAATTCCAATTGCGATCGGTAATATTCCCAGCATTCCCACCCAATCTTGCGGCATAACTAGGCTACCAAAAAAACCAGGAAGACTAATCAGTACCAGCGAACCAAACCCAAGATATTGACCTAGTACAACATGGCGACGGCGAAAGATGGCATTTACTTGGGAGAAGAACAGCATCAAGATAAAAATATCATCCAGATTGGTAGCTATGAAAGCTGTAAAGCCTGTAGGAATTGCAGTGAGTAATTCGTTCATTTTTGTCTAGAAACAAGGCAGAAGGCAGAAGGTAAAAGATCGGCAAAGTAAACAAAAGGACTTGATTCCCCCCTTTTTAAGGGGGGTTAGGGGGGATCGAGATCTCAGACTTTAGAAGTGCAAAAAAACTGCGTTGTTCACTCCCTACCCACCTGAAAATCTAGCTAGCGATTCCTTTAAATCCGATCGCGTCCTCTAAATCAGCTCCTCGTAGGTTTGCACCTTCTATCTTTGCATTTGTGAGATTTGTCTTTTCTAAGTCGGCTCCCTGTAGATTTGCTCCTAACAGATTTGTTCCTTGTAAGTTAGCTTTTTCTAAGTCCACACCAACTAGGTTTGCTCTTTCTAAGTTTGCTCCGGCGATATTTGTTTTACCCAAATCTGCTCCTTGCAAGTTTGCTCCAATTAAATTGGTTTGCTGTAAATTTGCTCTCTCTAAATCTGCTCCTTGCAAGTTAGCGTTTTCTAAGTTTGCTGCTTGTAGGTTTGTGTCCTTTAAAACAGCGCCAGACAGGTCACACCCAACGCATTCTTTAGTGTCTAATAAATGTCTAACATTTGCTGTTACAGACTGTACGGACACTGCTGGAGCTATTGCTGGAGCAGGTGCAGATGGAGTATCTACGGTAGGTGTTTGCGATCGCATGGTAGCAGATGTAGATGGGGTATCTACAGTTGGTTTTTGTGTTAGAGCTGTCGCGCTAGGTTGATTAAGCAAAGAAAATCCCAAAACGAGTACTAAAAATACCGCCGCTACGAACCAGTTGGTTAACTTTTTGTAAATGAGTTGCATCAGTTTCTCCTTAAATGTTTGCATTCTGTTGAAAACTTAATTTAAACTTACGTTCTCTTCCCGATAAGAGCAAATATTATTGGTTGTTGAATCGATAAATAGAAACTATTTAAAGATTAAAGATTTTGCATTCCTAGACCTGCTAGCAGTTGATACGATTCACTTTTCATCAGGATCGAAAATCCCAGCCAGATCAACACAAATGGGAAGATCTTTCGACCATAGCGAGCTAGAACGGGAGCCATTAGAGGATTACTAGTCATGTGGTAAGAAAGGAAGCACCACACTCCAAGAGTCACATAGCAGATTGAGACGATCGCGGCTAAGCTTGGAAGATTGCTACTGGCAAATAATGGTACGTAGATCGCGATGTTGTTGCCTCCATTGGCAATGGTGACAGCGGAAACGCGGTAGGTTTGAGGATCTCGTACAGTTGCCCATAGCGATTTACGATGCCGCTTAGCTTTAACAGAATTAGGTAATTTAAGTGATACATCTTGCACGGCTTCTTCATCATCTTCCCGACTCAGAAGATGTCTTGTACCAATAGCAATAGGAAGGAAACCTAACAATCCAATCCAAGGAGCAGGAATAATTAGACCACCAAAGAAACCAGGAAGACTAGCCAATACTAATACAGTAAATCCCAGAAACTCACCTAGAATCACATTCTGGGGACGAAAGTGACGATCGACTTTTCCAAAGAAAGCTGTCAAGTATAAATTGTCGTCAACTGTAGTTGCAAAAGCAACAGAAAATCCTAAAATTACTGTACCAATTAACCAACTCACCTCGTTACTCCTTAACGATCCAATAATGAAATCACCCTATTTGCACGATGGGAAATGACTGAATGGCGCTTTTTCAGGCTTTGAGAGCTGCGATCGCGCTTGCTTTTTGCATAGACGCTGCTGGTTCTGTATCAAATTTACTTGACAATTTGGTTTGATTCATGAGACATCGTTGGGTATAGAGCTAAAGATTGGCGCTGGCGATTCGGCACAAATTTAAATTAAATTTCAGAAAACTTTTGGTCAAAATTACTCTTTGTAGAGAAAAGATTAAATTTTTTTTTGATTGAGTTGTAGCTGTATCCTCCTAATCCCTCATAGAAAATGGGAGATTGCAACCCCCTGATAAAACGCCTTTATAACAGTTAGCTTGTAGGATAAATTGCTGTGGTAGCCTACGATTCAACTTTACGAAGTTCTTTGAATAAGATCAAACATTCTTATTTCTCAAAATCATAAAAAAAAGTGATTAACAATTTTTTAACCACAGAGCGATCGCTTTAAAATAGCCAGAATGACGTTTGAGCAGTTACGAATTTTTCTCGCCGTTGTCGAACACCTGCACTTTACCCGTGCAGCGGAAGCCCTCTATATTACTCAGCCTGCCGTTAGTGCGGCAATTCAAGAGCTAGAAGCAAAATACGGTGTCAAGCTATTTCACCGGATTGGTCGTCGGATTGAAATTACCGATGCTGGGAAGTTACTCCATCTAGAAGCTCAAGCAATTCTGACTCAAGTTGCCTTAGCCGAGCGGGGGTTACGGGAACTAAACGATCTGCAACGAGGCGAACTGAAACTAGGTGCGAGTTTGACTATCGGCAACTACTGGCTACCAAATAGGATCGCTCAGTTTAAGCGTCAGTATCCTGGCATATCAATAAACTGCACTTTGAGCAATGCTGAGGAGATTTGTGAAGGCACGGCAACCGGACAATTTGATTTTGGGCTAGTGACGGGAGGAATTAAACCCTCGCTGGGGGCGACACTAGAGCAAGAAGTCGTAGGCAAAGAGCGGCTGCAAATTGTGGTTGGCAAGTCTCATCCCTGGTTTGAGCAAAAACAGATTTCCCTGGAAGATTTATCTACAACTCCTTGGGTGATGCGCGAAACTGGTTCGGGAGCGCAGCAGATGTTCGAGCAGGCTTTACAAGCTTGGGGGATCGATCCCGTACAGTTAAATGTCGTTTTAGTTTTGAGTAGCAGCGAAATGGTGAAGGCAGTTGTTGAAAGCGACGTTGGGGCAGCGGCAATCCCTGAGTTGATGGTAACTAAAGAACTCCAACTTTCAACCCTACGTGCCGTTCAAGTCATCGATTCGAGAGACAGCATATCTCTGCCGCTAGAAATCGTTCAACCCGTGTGGAAACTGAAGCATCGGCAACGGTTTCAAACTCGTCTTTCTAAAGCTTTCGAGCAGATTTTAATTCAGTGAACAGTTATCAGTTATCAGTTATCGTAGGAGCGGGTTTAGCAAATGTATTGACAACAAAACAGTATATCTTTGGTCAAAACCCGACCGTACAGAAATCAGTTATCAATCTCAACGCTCTATCTAAAGATAGATTTCCCTAAAATACGACCGATAAACCGTGCTTCAGTGTTAACGAGCGATCGCAATAGCTTGATTTGAGTAACAGCTCGTGATAAATTCTTATTCTGCACATAAAGTACGGTAATCCAAGCAAAATTTCGTATTTTACGCAAATGAGTTTGTCACTTTAATCGAACTAGCTAGTACTGCTGGCTAGACAGTTTGGCTGTACTTCTCAGTCACCATTCCCTACGGTAGCTATGTTTAACGGTCGGATTTTACTGACAGCTTTAATGTTTTCTCTTGGTTTAACTGCTTGTAGCGCGACAGCACAGGAGAAACAAAGTGAGGTGAGCGTTGATGGTGGGGCTGTAGGTTATCCCATCCATCAAGCAGTTGCCGAGGAATTTCAGAAAGAAAACCCTGATGCTCAGGTTAGCGTTGCTTCCAGTGGTACTGGAGGCGGATTTAGTAAGTTTTGCAACGGCGATATTAATGTTGTTGGGGCATCGCGTGCCATTAGAGACGAAGAAATTGAAACTTGTAAAAAGAAAGGAATTGAGGTTGTAGAGCTGCCTATTGCTCTAGATGGAATGGCTGTGATTGTGAATCGTCAAAACAACTTCGCAAAATGCCTGTCGATCGAGGAGTTGAACAAAATGTGGAACTCCAAATCAACTGGTAAAGTTACAAATTGGAATCAAGTGAATTCTAAATTTCCCGATCACCCGTTAAGGCTTTATGCCCCCGGTTCTGACACTGGGACATTCGATTATTTCACCCAAGCGGTTAGTGGCAAAGCCAGAAATAGCCGCACAGACTATACTCCTAGCAACAACCAAAACGTTCTCGTTCAAGGAGTTTTGGGTGACGAGAATGGTCTAGCTTATCTTGGGATATCTTACTACATTGCCAACCAAGATAGGTTAAACTTGGTTGCCGTGAAAGATCCTCAAGGGCAGTGCCAAAAACCTGTTCCAATAGACAATGTTGTGAAGAATATTTATACACCTTTGTCTCGTCCTCTCTTCATCTACGTCAGTAAGAATTCACTGGAAAACGAACCAGCGATCGCGAAGTTTGTTAATTTCTATGTAGATAATTCTTGGAAATGGGTCGAGCAATCTGGCTATGTATCGCTACCCGATGAAGCTTACCCCAAAATCAAGCAGAAACTTGCTTCCAAAGAAACTGGCTCTAAATTCAAAGATGCAAAACCTGGTGAGCCGATCGCCGAACTTCTCTAGGGAATTGAGATATTCGAGATATAACAATGCAAAACACAAATTTTCAGAACCAGCGGGGTAGGGAAGACGGGAGATCGCTCGATCGGCACGCATCTGACGATCTTCAAGAGAAGTTGATCCAAGCGATTTTATTTTCTTGCGCGTTGATCTCCGTCTTCACGACTTTTGGCATCGTCTTTATTATCTTTAGCGTGACGTTGGAGTTTTTCCAAGAGGTTACACTCCCTCAATTCTTGTTCGATACTCAGTGGACACCTTTATTTGCTCAGAAGCGTTTTGGGATTTGGCCCCTGATCAACGGTACTCTACTGACGACAGCGATCGCCATGTTTGTTGCTATTCCTCTGGGTTTGTCTGCTGCGATTTACTTAAGCGAATATGCCTCGCCCAAGGTAGCGGGGATTTTGCGACCAGCGGTAGAACTGCTAGCAGGAGTGCCTACGGTTGTCTTTGGATACTTTGCTCTGTTGTTTATCACTCCTGTTCTGCGTAACTTTTTTCCCCTTGAAGTTTTTAACGCCCTCAGTGCTGGGTTAATGACTGGGATCATGGTGATGCCGACAATTGGCTCCATTAGCTTAGACGCTCTGCAATCTGTTCCTCGCTCTTTACGGGAAGGCGCTTACGCTATGGGAATCACAAAACTGGAAGTCATTACTAAGATTATCTTCCCCGCAGCTCTTTCTGGAATCGCCGCCTCGATTATTTTAGGCATTTCTAGAGCTGTTGGTGAAACGATGATTGTGGTAATTGCTGCCGGACAACAGCCCCGACTTAGCCTGAATCCCTTTCAAACAGTAGGAACAATGACGGCTTATATGGCTCAAATTTCAGGAGGAGATAGCGCCCGTGGTAGTCTTAATTACAAAACCTTATACGTCGTCGGAGCTGTGCTGTTTTTGATTACTCTAGCTTTAAATATTGTCAGTCATTGGATTGCTAATCGTTACAAAGAAAAATATTGAGTAAGTCACAAATCGTAAGGGTGGGTTCACAAAAAAAATCTGAATCCGAAAAAGATCTCAGGTGAACCCGCCCGTACACAAATCAAAAAGAAAAATTACTATCAAGACTTCATAAATATGGCTACTTCTTTTTACTCAGATAGCGATCGAGAGCAAGCTGAGGAGTTTAATCCACAATTAGAAAAAAGAGAAATAATTGGGAAGATTTTTGAAATTCTCTGTTTAATCGGCTTAAGTATCAGTTTAATAGTACTTATGTTACTATTTTTTGATATATTAAGAGATGGGATAGGCACACTTTTAAGACCTGGTTTTTTAACTGAAACTCCTTCTCGATTCGCTAATAGAGGTGGCATACGTCCAGCTATTATTGGTAGCATTTTTCTAGGAATACTAGTTATATTAATTGCTGTACCTATCGGTGTAGGAACGGCTTTGTATCTGGAAGAATACGCACCGAAAGCTTGGTGGACAGATATTGTCGAGATTAATATTGCTAACTTGGCTGGAGTTCCTTCAATTGTCTACGGATTACTTGGGTTAGGCGTTTTTTATTATATGTTAGGCTTTGGTCCATCTTTGATTACTGGCGCACTAACTTTGTCTTTGGAGACTTTACCCATAATAATTGTCACTTCCAGAGAGGCAATTCGAGCTGTGCCTAACGCTTTGAGAGAAGCTTCCTATGGACTGGGAACAACCAAGTGGCAGACTATTTGGAATCACGTCTTACCTTATGCCGTTCCAGGAATTTTAACAGGTGTGATTCTTGCAGTATCGCGGGCAATTGGTGATGCGGCTGCTCTACTTGTTATTGGAGCTGTAAGTTTTCTCACATTCAATCCTGGTTTGTTTCAGCGCTTTATGGCTTTGCCCATTCAAATATTCAGCTATATTACTCGCCCTGAGCCAGGTTTTGCCGATGCAGCAGCGGCAACAATTATTGTCATATTGTTTGTAGTTTTGGTTTTGAATGGTGTAGCAATTTACCTCCGAAATCGCTTCTCATTACTTAAATAGATTTCTTGTCATGCGATCGCCATCCGCGTTCATCCGCATTTAATCTCAAAACATAATACCCGCAACAAAACAAAATCACACGTATGCGCTCCAACAATTTAGCTCCTAACAAACTGGATACAGCAACTTTTGAAGTTAGAGGTGTTAAAGTCTACTACGGCGATTTCATGGCACTTCAAGAAGTGAATATAGAAATTCCCCAAAGGCAAATAATTGCCTTTATCGGACCTTCTGGATGTGGCAAAAGCACTCTACTACGCTGCTTCAACCGGATGAATGATTTAATTCCTGGAGCTAAAGTTGAGGGCGAGATTAATTATAAGGGAAGAAACATTTACGATTCTAAAATTAATCCGGTAAAAGTCCGGCGACAGGTGGGAATGGTGTTTCAGCGACCAAACCCATTTCCCAAAACAATCTACGAAAACATTGCTTTTGGTCCGCGTACCAACGGTTACAAAGGGAATATAGACGAGCTTGTAGAAGAATCGCTGCGACGTGCGGCGCTTTGGGATGAAGTGAAAAATAAGCTCAAAGCGAAGGGTACGGATTTATCAGGAGGACAGCAGCAGCGGCTTTGCATTGCCCGTGCGATCGCCATGAAGCCAGATGTAATTTTAATGGACGAACCGTGTTCGGCTCTCGATCCAATTTCTACTAAACAAGTTGAAGAACTCTGCCTCGAACTGAAGGAGCAGTACACGATTGTCATGGTGACTCATAATATGCAGCAAGCATCGCGAGTATCGGATTTGACTGCATTTTTTAACACGGAAACAGACTCTAGTGGTAAGCGTAGAGGCAAGTTAGTTGAGTTCAGCCCTACCGAACAAATATTTGATTCTCCTAGTACTCGCGAAGCTCAAGAGTATATCAGCGGTCGATTTGGCTAAACCAGTTATCTCAGATCTTCCACCTTGCCTCATCCGCCTTGAAATTAATTTCAAGGCTCATAGCAGAAGTCCGTTAAAACGGACTAAACTAGAGTCCTTCTCAAGTCAGTCGGATAAATCCGACTTAAGGCTATTAGCCAAGGAATTGATTCCTTGGCGAGATGGTGCAAGAGGTGAGTTATCAGTTATCAGCCACTAGCACTACATCTTTAATACGGAGGTTGGAGATCGTGTACTCGATCGCGCAGGTTCAGACTTATATTGTTAAGGCTTGGCAGACAATTAAACAGCTCAATCGTCGTTCTTTGTTGAGTTTTACGGGGCTATTTTTGGTAGGAGTTAGCTTGAGCGTAGCGATCGCAGCTTGCGATAGTACTTCGGCTGCCAAGCCCGATCTGAAGCTAAAACTCGTTTCCTACTCGGTGACGAAAGCAGCCCACGATCGCATTATTCCTAAATTTGTCGAACAGTGGCAGAAAGAACACAACCAAAACGTAACTTTTGAGACGAGCTATGGTGGTTCTGGTTCTCAAGCGGCTGCGGTGATTTCTGGTTCCCAAGAAGCAGATATAGTAAACCTTGCCCTTGCCCTCGATATCAATAAAATTGCCCAAGCAGGTTTAATTGAACCAGGCTGGGAAAGAGAAGCTCCTAAAAGTGGGGTTGTGACTCGCTCTGTAGCTGCGATCGTCACTCGTCCTGGTAATCCTAAAGGGATTAAGACTTGGGCAGACTTAGCAAAAGATGGAGTGAAGTTAATTGCGGCTAACCCTGAAACTTCGGGAATTGGAATGTGGGAATTTTTAGGAATGTGGGGTTCTGTGACTCAAACCGGAGGTGAAGAGAGTCAAGCCCTAGAATTTACCACTAAAGTCTATAAAAATGCTTCCGTGCTAACTAAAGATGCGCGTGAAGCTACAGAACGATTTTTCAAGCAAGCTCAGGGAGATGTCTTAGTCAACTATGAAAACGAAGTCATTCTAGCTGAACGTGACGGTCAAAAACTTCCCTACACCATCCCAGAAGTCAACATTTCCATTGATAACCCGATTACCGTTGTAGATAAAAACGTTGACAAACACGGTACGCGAGAAGTTGCCGAAGCATTTGTTGATTTTCTTTATTCAGCAGAAGCTCAACGAGAATTTGCTTTCTTAGGCTACCGTCCTGTTAATCCCAGCGTAGTCGCAGAAGTAACGAAGAATTATCCTCAAGTTAAAACCCTGTTCACCGTTCAAGATTTTGGCGGTTGGGATGCTATACAGAAGCGGTTTTTTAATAAAGGAGCAACTTTTGACAAAATTCAAACTCAAGTTGCTAATAAGGTTTAATCTTTTGGGCGACTGGAACGCAGGTTCAAAACTCCCAAATCTCCATTAGTTCGCGCAGCGATTATGTTGTTTGTGTAGTCGCAAATTTGATTCGCCCGATACTCATTTCTCGCCAATTCCGAGCTGGTTTTTACTTTGTTCGAGCTGTTTCCAAAGAATCTCTATGCGCTTGAAAGCCTCTTGGGGGCTAATCTTACCAGTATTTTGTAAGTTGTAGATGTAGCTGGCTCGTTGTGTAAACTCTTGTAGATTGGCATTGAACAACAAATATTCTGGCTGGAATTGACCGTGGTAGCGATCGCGAGGGTAGAGAAATTGATTTTTGTCTACTGCATCTATTCGTGTCATATTTTCCTCCTGACTGTGCTTAACTCCAATCTAGACAACCGCAGCGATAAAAGCAAATATTCTTTTTGTTCAAAATAATAAATAAAGGTTATGAATTGCCGTAACTGAAAACAGTAGTGAGACTCGCAACTAAAGCCATATCAGTCTTAAGATCGATCTTTTGAATTAAACTACACTAATTAGATCGGAATATGTATTATTACCCTGGACATGGCGCTATCCTAGGATTAAAATACAGTAATCCGAGCGGGATTATGCATTTCATATGAAAATAACTATCAAAGCCAACGACAGGCTATCCAAAAGTAGTTCAAGCGATCGCACAACTATATGAACTACTTCTTGCTATCATTCTTAAGCTTCTTCGTTGGCATCATTGTGGGTTTGACAGGAGTGGGTGGTGCATCTCTAATTACTCCGATGTTGATTTTCTGTTTCCAAGTACCCGTAGCAAATGCCGTCAGCTCCGATGTGGTTGCTGCCACACTGATGAAAGCAATTGGTGGCTACAAGCATTGGCAGCAGCAAACGCTCGATCCGCAAGTCGTGAAATGGCTAGCTTTTGGTAGCGTTCCTGGTTCGTTGCTAGGGGTAGGAATCTTACACTTAATCAAGCAGACAGGGGATTCTAACTTAGATTACATTTTGCTGCGCTTGTTGGGGGTGACGATTTTAGTTGTAACGTTGCTAGCACTGACACAGTTTTTGGTGCTGACTTTTGTACCGCAACTAGAGTTACCAACACTGCCCAAATTCGATCTAGAGACAAACTTAGGTCGAGTCATGACGCTAGGCGTAGGAGCAATTTTAGGTTGCGTGGTGGGTTTAACAAGCGTCTCTTCTGGTTCGATGTTCGCATTAGTACTGATTGCCTTTTTTCAACTTGACACTCGCAAGCTAGTGGGGACAGATATTTCACAAGCAGCAATCTTGTTAGGTTTTACTTCCCTCGGACACCTAAGCCTGGGAACCGTCGATTGGAGCTTAGTACTACCAATTTGGCTGGGAACTGTGCCAGGAGTGCTAATTGGTGCTAAACTCTGCCAGAAAATCTCTCAAGGCGCACTCCGTTTGGTTGTGTATGCTCTTTTAATGATGGTGAGCTGGAAGTTGGTATATCAAGTTTGAGCTGGAAACAAGAGATTGAATGTACCTCTTTCGTACATGATGAATAGACCTAAGCCAATTAATACAAAAGGAACTAGCGGTTGACCGTAGCGAGTTAGCATATAAGCAATTGTGGGTTGGCGAGTTAATAAATATGCGATCGCGCACCACACTCCCAACATCAAGAAAAATACAGCGATAATTATGCCCAAACTCGCAAGTTGACTACCAGCAAACAATGGAATATAAATACTAATATTATCGCCTCCATTCGCAACTGCTACTGCTGCAACTTTATAAGTTTGAGGACTCAAAATACTAGTAAGAAAAGAGAGGATGGGATTACCAGATTTGTCATACTCAAGCTCGCTAGTAACCGCCTGCACTTGTGGAGTTTCTTTTTCTCGGCTTAAGAGTTGCTTAATGCCAATTGCTATTGGTAATAATCCCAGCAATCCAATCCATTCTCGCGGCACGATTAAACCACCAAAGTAGCCTGGTAAACTAGCTAGGATAATAACTGTCAATCCCAGATAATATCCAAAAACAATATGCCGTCGCCGAAAATAGACGTTTATTTGTGAGAAAAATAGTAGCAAAATGATTATGTCATCAATGTTGGTTGCAGTAAAAGCTATTATTCCTTCAGTAAAAGCCGCACCAATTCTACTCATTACAGTCTTCTCTATGAGCCACTATAGTTTTGTACGGCTTGAATTCCATCTGTTAAAATATTTCTGACGAACTGAATCAAAGTGTCAGTTGGAAAAGCAGCTAAGAGCGAAGTTCCGCTCAACAAACTCAAGCCGATAATTAAAGCGAGAATTCTTCCGAAACAGCCTGGATTAATTTCAGCAAAACCTAATTTTGATCGCCCAATCACGGCAATCAGAAGAAAAGTCATTCCCGCGATCGCAATGAAGGTATTTAAAGGCAGCGACTCATTCATGGCAGAAATAGCAAATAATTGATAACTAAGAGCAGTTTTCTTAGCATAGCTATTTTTGAGAGCCTATGTCCTCAGACTTAAGCTTGACATGACTCAACCAATGGCTACACGTTATTCGTCGAGTATCTTTGATTCGGTTGAGCGATCGTCATTTTTGACTAAGATCGTTAAACATAAGCAACTAGCAACTAGCTTGAGTAGACTTAAAGAGCTGCTTTCTAACACGATAAAAGCACCTAGTCCGATTAAGATAAAAGGTACAAAGCGATCGCTATAGCGAGTTAAGATCCGAGCGATCGCCTGTTGTTGAGTTAACTTATATGCTGCGTAGCACCAAACTCCAACCAACAGCAAGAATAGACACACAATTATGAGTAGACTTCTGAAGTTAATGCTAGCAAACAACGGTACGTAGACACCAATATTATCACCGCCATTAGCAACCGTAATTGCTGCCACACTGTAAGTTTGGGGAGCAAGAAAGCCGATCTCTGTGGAGTCTTCAAGCTGTTCTGTTTCCGGCTCAAATTCCTCTACCGCATCTTCTGCTCGATTCAGTAAGCTACTCAAACCAAGCGTGATTGGAATTAACCCTAGTAATCCAATCCAGTTGCGCGGTACGACTAAACCACCAAAAAAACCAGGCAGGCTGGTGAGAATCAGTGAGATAAAGCCTAGATATTGACCGATAATAATATGTCTGGGACGGAACTTTGCATCTAACTGCGTAAAGAAAAATATCAAGATGGCAATGTCATCAATGTTGGTTGCAACAAAAGATGTAATTCCAGCGATCGCTGTTTTAGCCAGCCAACTCATGATGTTACTCTTATTATTTCCTTCCGATTATTTTATTATTGATTGTGAATTGTTGACAGACGCATACTATAAACTAAAAATGCCATATAGATAGATAAGAATATTAACATTGAGCGAAAAGCTAAACTTACCACTTTCTCTGGAATTGTTGGCAAATACCGAGTACCAACTTGCGCTCCTATCAAACCGCCAACTCCGAGAATTGTACCATCTACAAATAAAACATTGCCATTTAAAGTATGTCCGATACAAGCGGCGATCGCCGTGATAATAATCACACCTAAACTCGTCCGAATTGCCATTTTCAGCGATTCGTCCAGGAGCAAAATTTGCAGCGGTACTAGAATTGCACCACCACCAATGCCAAATAAACCTGTGAGAATGCCAGCAACTCCTCCAGTAATAATTCTGGCAATAATAGGATTAAATGTTAAAGATTGCTGTTTTTCTTGCTTCTTAACATTTGTTGCAGAATTCAATTTTCTAGCTAAATATAATAACTCTAGTGATTCAAAAACATAAACGATTACTAAAAGTAAAGTTCCTAATGCAATTAGCATGATAGGATTGACAATAATACCTAAGCTTGTTTGAAATACTGCTTCAATTGGTCTACCAAAAATTACGAGTTGCGCTAGTATAATTCCACCATTAGCAATAGTTAACGAACCTGCAAGTATAATATGTTCTCTGGATTCTGTAATAGTAGAAATAATTGTTTTCAATTTTTGCGATTGCTTTTGCTCGCGCTGCATCCCCAGTGTTAACCGCTTGCGAAACTCAACTAAATAAATATTCACTAGAAGTAAAAAACCAAAAGCAGTTAGTAGAGTGCGAGCATCCATTCGACTTGCTAAATATACACCCAATTGAGCTGTAACTAACGCAGGTAATGCTAGAGACAGCACTCGCTTCACGTTAAAGTAACCCATGCGCCAATTTTGCACGCTACCAGAAAGTGCTGTAATTGCCACGACAAGGCTACTAGTTGCTGTGGCATGAACTGGTGTATACCCTAGCGTAACTAGCAGGGGAACTAAAACTGTACCGCCGCCAATGCCTAAAAATCCAGCTAAAACTCCACAAATTTGTCCAAGAGTAGCTAATAGAAGTAACCAGTACATTAAAACACCCGCTTTAGCTGAATCGGGTCGGGTAGAGTAATTTGCTGAGGGTTATTATTGTAGTAAAAAAACATTAGCTGCATTTATATAGTACGAAACACTCCGCATTTTTTATCTAAACAGTTGTTAATTACTGCAAGATTAAGTCAATTAAATAATGTTAGGATTACATGCATTTAAGCAATAAAAAGTTAATTCAACTCAATTGATATACAATAATCTATCATAAATTGTATTATCCGTCTATGGAGGAATTGACAGCAATGAAGTAACAAAAAATACTTTAGTTATTTACTGCAAATTAATTTGAAAATACTGAGCGATCGCTCGTTAAGGTTCTGCTGCTAAATTGAGCCGAAATTCTCCGCAAAATCTCTATTGAATCTCCCATAACGACATCGGGTTTCTACACAAAATTCAGTAGATCTTTTGATGGTGAGATCGTGACAAAATGTTTTTGTATTCTCAAATACTATATTTTGGGTGGTAAACAGTAGTATACTACTTATCTGGTCATGAGCATTGAGGAATCTGTAGTTTCACCACTTCAAGCATTTGGGCTGGGTTCTGACGTATCTTAAGTTTTTTCTTACAGAGAGATTTAGTCACACATGGAAATTCTGGTTGAGAACGTATCTAAGCAGTTTGGTAACTTTATCGCACTAGACAATATCAACTTAGAGATCGCTAAAGGTTCTCTAGTCACCTTATTGGGACCATCGGGTTCTGGTAAATCAACACTGCTACGGGCGATCGCCGGACTAGAACCACCAGATACGGGCAAAATTTGGATCTCAGGTAAAGATGCTACCTACCAGAGCGTTCAAGACCGCAAGATTGGATTTGTGTTTCAGCATTATGCCTTATTCAAGCATCTCACCATCCGAGAGAACATTGCTTTCGGTCTGAATATCCGCAAAGCATCCAAAAATAGAATTAAAGCAAGGGTAGAAGAGTTATTAGAACTGATTCAAATGGCTGGATTTGGCGATCGCTACCCTTCGCAACTCTCAGGCGGTCAGCGTCAACGAGTCGCACTAGCAAGGGCGCTGGCTGTAGAACCCGAAGTCTTACTATTAGATGAACCGTTTGGGGCATTGGATGCCAAAGTACGCAAAGAACTCAGAACTTGGTTGCGCCGCCTGCATGACGAAGTAGGCGTAACGGCAATTTTAGTCACCCACGACCAGGAAGAAGCGATGGAAGTTTCTGATGAAATCGTCGTGATGAACAAAGGTCAGATCGAACAAGTCGGTACGGCTGCTGAAATCTACGATCGCCCTGCAACACCTTTCGTGATGAGCTTCATCGGACCAGTCAACGTCTTGCCCAGTAATGCCAGATTGTTTCAGAACAACCAATTTGATACGACCTCACCTGAAGTTTTTCTCCGCCCCCACGATGTTGCCGTCGATCTTTCCCCTACAGCAAGTGGAGTTGTTGCCACAGTCAGCCGAATCGTCCATCTAGGTTGGGAAATTGAGGCAGAATTAACCTTAGAAGACGGTCAGCAAGTCAGAGCAGTTTTGTCTAGAGAAAAATTCGACCAGCTCAAACTCGAACCACAACAAAAAGTATACGTCAAACCCAAAAAAGCAAGAGCATTTCCGCAATATGCCACAGTTTAGCCAAATGGTAATGGGTAATGGGTAATTGGTGGTTGGTAATGATTTTGAGTATTGAGTTAGTTTTGACTTTTGACTTTTAACTTTTGACTTTTCTCTCAGATGTAATACATGTTACCTGCCTGACCTTCATCTCTTTTTTCGCTCAGGTCTTGTAGAGTATAACCTTGCAAGATGGCGATCGCTGCTTGCTGGGTTTCTTGCCATACTTGTCCGATAGCGTAATTTTCTGGTGTTGCTGAAGTTACTTCCTCTTCTGCTGCTTTTTGTTTCCCTTCCAAGCAAATCAGAATTTCCCATAGAACAATTTGTCGAGGATCGCGAGCCAACGCATAACCACCTTTTGCGCCTCGCTGAGAGCGAACAATGCCACACCGTCTCAACGTCATCAACAGTTGAGCTAGATAGCGTTCGGGTATTTGATGTGTCGCAGCAATTTGCTCAATTTGCAGGAATCCACGCTGATAAATTCTGACTAACTCCAACAATGCCAACAAACCATACCTCACCTTACTAGAGAGTTCCACCATGCTGATGCGGTCTTCCAGCGATTTACTTAGACTTTAGTATACTACTGTTATTCGATAAACTTTTAGTATTTTAAATGCAAATACGATTCTCCAACAGCTTGCTTCAATTGCTAAGTGCTAATTGCTAATCGCTTTCTAGTCAAATTTAAGTGGTAAACCGTCCTGAAAAACTAATAGTTCGCTTGGCTGAATTGGTGTCCAAACTTCGTTGTCTGTTAAGGGAGTCGTGGCAATTACAGCAACGCGATCGCTTGGCGTAGTCAACTCGCGAAAATCCACAGTCAGATCTTGGTCAATTAAATGAGCTGCTGCAAAAGGCGCTTGCCGCACGATATAACAAAGCTTGGTTGAACAGTGGGCAAAAAAGTTTTCTCCATCCGAAAGCAAGAAGTTAAAAATTCCTTTGCTTGAGAGAGTATCAGCAATCTCCTTCAGTACGGGGTAGATTTGGTCTAATGGTGGCTTCCCGTCAGGAAACTTTTGTTGCAACGTTTCCAGGATCAGGCAAAATGCTCTTTCGCTATCTGTCTTGCCTACAGGTCGATAGACTCCCGTACTTTGATAATCAAAATCTTGCAAGTCGCCGTTGTGAGCAAATACCCAATATCTCCCCCACAATTCTCGGCGAAAGGGATGGCAGTTTTCTAAAGCAATTTTACCTTGAGTTGCTTTGCGGATGTGAGCGATGACATGGGTGGAGTGGATGGGATAGCGGCGGACTAACTCGGCAATGGGAGAAGTCACAGAAGGCTTTTCATCGATAAAAATCCGACACCCCCTACCTTCAAAGAAAGCAATGCCCCAACCATCGCGATGGTCGTCGGTTTTTCCTCCCCGTACTGAAAAACCTTCAAATGAAAAGCAAATATCCGTCGGTACGTTGCAATTCATTCCCAGTAGTTGACACATGGATTTTCAATTGCTAGCAACAGCTGACCCCTGCCAACAAATTGTAGCGGTTCTAGTTGTGTCACTGAAACTAGGAATAAAAAGAAGGTTGTGGTAACTCATCGTTCAGTACCCAGTTGCCGATATCCCGTAACTTGTAATCTACTGGGTCGTGTAAGGTAAAAGTACGAAGGTTGCGCCAGTAACGGTCAAAACTATATTGATTGCTTGTGGCGCGTGCGCCCATGACTTCAAAAATGCGGTTGGCAATCTCTAAGCCGACTTTCGTAGCCGCGACTTTAGCAGTGGCGATCGCCACTGCACATTCTCCCCTTTGTGCTGCTGTCAGCTCCCATTGTCGATCCCAAGCTGCTTGTAGTAGTTCTCCTGCTTTGTCAGTCAGACAAGTAGCCGCTTGGAGGTCAACCCACATACTACCGTAATGTTGCAGAATGTAGGGGTCTTGCGTGGCACTCTCTGCCCCTGATGTCAACCAGGGTTTTGTGGTGGTGCGGGTATATTGTTTAGCAGCCGCTAACGCACCTTGAGCAATTCCTAGATAAATATTAGTGAAATTCAACTGTGTCAAGCAGGCACGGATAGTCACAAAAGGTTGACTGTTAAGCTCTCTACTACCCAAGATCTCATCGGGATGAACTAAAACATGATCAAAAATTATGCTGCCGCTATCAGTTTGACGCTGCCCCATATTATCCCAGTCAGACTGAATATTTACGCCTTCTCGCTGGGTGGGAATAACTAGGATGGTAAATTCATTCGTATCTCGATCGGTTGCCGTAATAGGAATGAAGTCAGAGTCTTTAGAGCCAGAACAAAAGCTTTTGATCCCGTCCAGACGAAAGTAATCTCCTTCTGGTGTCAGCGTAGCGCGTCTATCTAGGGGGTTGAGTGCATTGCACCAAAACCAATTGTTACGAGCTGTTTGGGTGTAATACCGCTGTTTTTGCTCTGGGGAACCAAAGATATGCGGCACTACTGCCCCTAGATGGTGATAAGAGAAGATGTGGGCGATCGAGCTATCGACTTTAGCAAACTCGCGGGTAATTTGGAGGGCAGTAATCCAAGTTTCTCCCAATCCGCCATATTCTTTAGGAATGATGAGTTTAAGCAAGTTGCTTTGGCGCAGGCGATCGCGTTCCTGTTTTGGCGTTCCTGCTTCGGTATCCCTAGCGATCGCGGTTTGAGCAAATTCCTCGGCTAAAGACTGAGCCAGAGCAATATAATCTGACGATTCCTTAACTTGCAATTGCATTCCCAATCTATACTCCCATTGTGAATACGGCAGTCTATGCTTATTTTACGAACTAATTGAGAGATGGAACGGGAACTTCAGCGTTCAACCAGTCCAAAAAGCCCTGATTTACATTTGTGGGAGTCACTTCGGCAATAAAGTTGGTGTAAGTAATATGCTCGCGAATCAGCTGCTCGATTTCCGTTCGATAACCTGACTGGGTTTTTATCAGCAGCACGACTTCCGGTTCCTGAGTAATTTGTCCCTCCCAACGGTACATGCAGGTAATTGGAAACCAATTAACGCAAACTGCCAGCCTTTTCTCCAGCAGCGATCGACCGATTCGATCGGCTTCTTCTGAGGAATTAAGGGTCACGTAGTAGATTTTCATGGTTTTTCAGTTAGCGATACAATCGATCGTACTCCGAACCAACCTTCCAGCCAAACGCCTTGGTCAATTTATTGGAAAGGCTAAACTGAGCCGCGATCTCGCCTGCTAATAAAATTGCCTCATCAGAAAGTCCTACCTGACGCAGTGGCTCTAAGTCTTGAGCAGAAAGATCGCTAGTATTCTGGTTAATTTTGATGGCAAAGTCTACGAGAGAGCGTTCCCGTTGTGTCAACTCTACATGGTCGGGGTTGAGTGCCAAGCGATCGGGAAAAATCGGGTCTTTAATTGCTTCACGCAGATGAGCTTTGTGAGTAGTGACGCAGGACTCGCAGTGATTTGCCGCAGAAGAGACAATGGCAATAATTTCTCGCTCTTTAAGCGAAAGTTCTCCCTCACCGTACATCAGTGTTTGGTAGTAGTTATTCCAGAGCAACAGGTGGTTAGGGTTGAGAGCATAACCTTGGAAAAAGGGATGAACGAAGCCGATGCTATCTTGCTGTTGTTTAAAAATTGCCTGCACTTCTGGCGGTAGAGTCGATTCGTCAGGAACTTTGAGCCAGGAGGCTGTCTTTGCAGTCTCTTTCGTTTTCTCCTGCTCTGTTGTAGCTTGAGTCGGATTATCTACAACTGTTACTTTTTCCTGCTTTGTTGCAGCTTGAGTTGGACTATCTACAACCGCCACTTTCTCTTTTTTTATTGCTGCTTTGGTCGGTTTGTCTAAAATCTTGGAATTTTTATTCTTCTTAGACATATAGCTACCCTAAATGACTCGTAAAGTAGATTGATAAGCCTGCCGTAAAATTGGTAGATTTTTGTTAATTGTTTGTCATTCATGGTTAATTGCAATCAACTATCAATAATTAACCATCAACAATTAACGATTAACAATGTCTTCAAAGCCAAGGATGACGTGGCGGATTGACACCATTGAGGAAGTAGTTGCCCACAGCGAAGTATTTCCAGCGCACGGGATCGTGTAGAGTATGCGCTCTAGCATTGCGCCAGTGGCGATCGTAATTGTATTCTTGCAAAGTGGACTTGGTTCCCGCCAGTTCAAATAGCTTGTTAGTCGCTAGTAACGATGCTTCTGTCGCTAAGGCTTTTGCTTCGGCAACAGCAATAGAAGCTTCTACTACCTTGGCTTCTGCTAAATCTGACTGATTTGCTCGGTCGATAAATTCATCTGCACGTCGCAGCAGTGCTTCGGCAGCATGAACCTGAATTTGCACTTGACCCAAATTATAGATAGAAAGAGGGTCTTCGTATCCGTATTCTAGGTTACTGTCAACCCAAGGACGAGTATGGTTGCGGACAAAATATATTGTGTCGCGCACGGCTGCTTTGGCAATACCAACGTCAACAGCTGCCTGGATAATCTGAGCAACAGCACCCATTGGAGTAGCACGCTCAAAAGCTAAGTAATGGGAAATTACGTGTTCTGGTTTTACCTTCACATTTTCTAGAATTGTCGTACCGCTAGCAGTGGTGCGTTGTCCAAAGCTCGTCCAGTCATCCAGCAAAGTCAGTCCCTCTGCACCCCGTTCTACGAAGGCAATAACTGTTTTCCCATCATCGTTACTAGCAATGACTGGAATCCAATGCGCTAGCAATGCTCCGGCAGAGTAGTATTTACGCCCGTTGAGTACGTATTCATCTCCCGATCGCTCCAAGCGCGTCCGCACGTCAGTAACAGACTTTGTACCGATTTCAGAAAATGCATTGCCAAACCGCTGACCTTGCAGAACTAAGTCAAAGAAAAAGCGTTTTTGTGCTTCAGTGCCATCCAGCCGGATGACTTCTACCATGTACAGGTGATTTTGGGGGATTTGTCCCAGGCTGGGATCTGCCTCCGAAATAATTTTAACCACCTCTGCCAAGGTGACATTCGAGACGAAAGCACCGCCATATTCTCTAGGAACTGTAATTCCCCACAAACCGCTTTGGGAAAACTTTTTCACCTCTTCAACGGGTAAACGCTTTTGCCGATCGCGCTCGGAATCTTCTTTCACAAATTGGGCTGCTAGTTCATGGGCAACTGCGATCGCTTGTTCGTCATTCTCAATTACAGAGGCTCTCGGTTGGGTTTCAACATCCACTAAAGTTGTCATACTTATATCCTCGGTAACAATTAGGCAACTGCCAATTCTTCAACCGAACGGCGACGGGTTTCAATCTGGTGTACCAGAGGAATTACGTCGCGACCAAAAGCTGGGAGATCGTCGGTGTAATGTAGAAAACCGCCGAGAATTAAATCTACTCCCACTTCGTAATATTGCCGAATGCGATCGGCAACCTGTTCTGCTGTACCAATTAACCCCGTCCTGAAGCCATCGTTGTATTGCACCAAGTCTTCAAAATTGGAATTCGCCCACATACCCTGCTTTTCGCGAGTTGAAGAGCCAGCGTGTTTCACTGCTTCGCCAAAACCTTCTACTGCCTCTTTATCCGCCTGAGCGATAATCTCTCGCAACACGTCATGGGCTTCTGCTTCAGTGTCTCGCACCAAAATAAAAGCGTTCAATCCAAACTTAACTTTGCGTCCCTCTTGCCGCGCTAAAGCAGAAACTTCCTCAATCTGCTCTCGCACTCCTTCTATCGTGTTACCGTTCATGAAATACCAGTCAGACACGCGGGATGCCATACGTCGGGCTGCTTTGGAATTACCACCTTGAAAGAGTTCTGGGTGAGGAGAACTAACAGGTCTGGGCTTTACCCAACCGCCATTGATGCGATAGAAATCTCCTTTAAAATGGAACTCATCTTCCGTCCACATCCCTTTAAGCACGCGAATGAACTCTTCAGAACGACGGTAACGTTCATCGTGGTCTAACCAAGGTTCGCCATAGATCGTGAACTCGTTTTTAAACCAACCGCTAACGACATTCAGGCAGAAACGACCTTGAGAAAGAAAGTCGATGGTTGCTCCCATTTTGGCTACTACACCTGGATGCCACAATCCAGGGTGAACCGCCGCAATGAGTTTCAGTTTTTTGGTAACTGGTGCTAGCGCCGCCACTGTAGTGAGTGCTTCGAGTTGATACTCTGCTCCGTAGCTAGCAATAAACCGAGCTTGTGCTAGGGCGTAGTCAAATCCTACCTGCTCAGCAGTTTGAGCTAGTTGAGCGTTGTAATCATAAGTCCAATCGGTTCGCTGAGGAATTTTACTAACTACCAATCCACCACTAACGTTAGGAACCCAATATGCAAATTTAATATCCACCATGACTGACTCCTTGATTCGTGTAAGTCTGTTGGAAAACTAATGACCAATGACAAATGACCAATGACAAATTTGAAAAAAAATGGCAGAAGAGGAAAGAATTAACCCATCTGCCACTGGCAAGTGGTAGGAGACAACTGCATAACAGTGACCAGTTTTACAGTGACCAGTGACCAGTGAGTTGATTTATCAGAGCTATAGTCTTTGCTACTCACTAATAATTTCTGTGCAATCGGTAACTGGTAACTGGTCACTGGTCACTGATTAATTAACCTGAGCCAATTCTTTCGATGCGAGTTGATTGCTTTTCACAGCTGTGACAAAATCGTTTAGAGAATGCCTCAGCCGTTGGTCAATTTCCTCATCCGGTTGAACGCTACCATCTTCCAGCCGTTGAAGTTGCTTATCTACGGCGTAGACACCACCTAGCAATTGCCTGCCACCCAATTCTGATAGAACGGGTTTTAAGGCATAGTCGATCGCTAACAAATGGGCGATCGTGCCACCAGTGGCGATCGGCAAAATCACTTTACCCAACAACGCTCTTTGAGGTAATAAATCCAAAAACGCTTTGAGTACGCCTGTATAAGCAGCTTTGTAAATAGGGGTAGCAATAATTAGACCATCAGCTTTTTCGATCAGGGCTTTGACTGGTTCTAGCGCCGGACTATCGTAGCGTCCAAACACCAAATCTTCAGCAGGAAAATCGCGGACGGAAATGATATCGGTTTGGAATCCTTCTTGTTGTAAAATTTGCAGAGCGTACTGCACAATTCCATAAGTTCTAGAAGGATGCGTTGGACTACCAGCGATCGCCACAATACGAGACATACAATTAACCTCCGATTCTATACAAGGGACTCAATTTGTTCTTTTGTTAATCCACGGTGGTTGTTGCTTTATGCTGGGGCTGTTTGGGGAAATTTTCATTAGCAACTATCTCGCCAAACGGACTCAAGACGTGCTGCTGCTCCACCTGTGGCAGATTCTCTAAGGGCAATCGAGGAAATAGCAGTTCCGCAACTCGATAAGCTTCTTCCAGGTGGGGATAACCAGAGAAAATGAAAGTATCGATGCCCAAATCTGCATACTCCAACATCCGCGCTGCCACCGTATCTGGATCGCCCACTAAAGCCGTTCCCGCACCACCGCGCACTAACCCTACTCCCGCCCAAAGATTCGGACTAATTTCCAGTGCTTCTCGACTGCCACCATGTAATTGAGACATCCGGCGCTGTCCTTCTGAATCCATGCGAGCATAAGCTTTTTGTGCCGTGGCGATCGCCTCTTCATCTACATAACGAATTAACTGATTTGCCGCATCCCATGCTTCGCTCTGAGTTTCGCGGACGATGACGTGCAGGCGAATGCCAAACCGTAACGTTCTGCCTTCCGCTTCTGCCAGCTGGCGAACTGAGGCAATCTTTTCGGCTACTTGAGCTGGAGGTTCGCCCCATGTGAGGTAAACATCGATATGCTTAGCGGCAATCTGTTGGGCAACGGGAGAAGATCCACCGAACCACAAGGGAGGATAGGGCTTTTGAACGGGGGGAAACAGTATCTTACTGCCCCGCACGTCGATATGGTCGCCCTTGAAGTCAGCGACTTCACCTGTAGCAATCTGTCGCCATACCGACAAAAACTCATCCGTTAATTTGTAGCGATCGCCATGACTCAAGTGCAAGCCATCTCCTGCTAATTCAACCGGATCGCCGCCCGTCACCACGTTAATCAGCAAGCGACCTCCACTCAAGCGATCGAACGTTGCTGCCATTCTTGCGGCAACTCCAGGTGAGACTAAACCAGGGCGAATTGCCACTAGAAAGCGCATCTGACGAGTGTGAGTGACCAGAGTTGAGGCAACAATCCAAGCATCTTCACAAGATCGACCTGTAGGCAGTAGTGCGCCCGTGTAACCCAGGCTGTCCACTGCTTGAGCAATTTGGCGCAAGTAAGCAAAGCTAACGGCACGACCCCCTGTAGCAGTGCCGAGATAGCGTCCATCTCCGTGAGTTGGGATAAACCAAAGTAGCTGCATGATTCCAGTTTTGTTAAAATACGGTTAGCTGCTCGAAATGCCGTATTTATATTAAGTTAACATCGTTGCACAGCCAATTGAATAAAGCAAGGCTTTTTATGTCAAGCTCTCGCTGCTTTCACTTTCTGATAGCTGGGATGCCACTGCAACCAGTAATCTTCCAATCCTCTAGCGATCGCATCTGCTAATTTGCCAAATAAGGCGTAGAGTAAGATACTTAACACGACCACATCTGTTTGCATGAATTCTCTGGCATTCATCGCCATGTAACCGATTCCAGAATCAGCCGCGATCGTCTCGGCGACGATTAGCGTCAGCCACATAATTCCCAAGGAAAAGCGCACGCCAACCAGAATTGAAGACATTGCCCCAGGTAGAATAATTCGCCAGAACAAACCCCAGGCATTTAAACCATAAACTTTTCCCATTTCAATTAGCCCAGGATCGACGCTGCGGATACCGTGAAAGGTATTCAAATAAATCGGAAACATCACCCCCAAAGACACCAGAAATAATCTGGCTTCGTCCCCAATGCCAAACCACAAAATGACTAGGGGGATCAAAGCTAAATTTGGAATGTTGCGTAGCATCTGGATCGAAGTATCCAATAACTGCTCGGCAAGGCGAGAGATACCATTGAGCAATCCCAAACTAAACCCAATACTGCCTCCGAGTAAAAAACCTGTTATTGCCCGCATTGCACTAATGCCAATATTATGGAAAAGTTCCCCAGTCGAAGCTAGACGGAAGGCTGCATTCACAACATCTAAAGGGGCGGGTAAAATTCTCGTCGGAATCACGCCAATTGCGGAGAGAAGCTGCCACAGGACAATTATTAGCAAGGGTACACCCCAAGGAATTAAAGATTCGATTTGGCGACTTTTTAAAAAATTGAATTTGTATTTTCTCATTGAAACCTCGTATTTTTTTCTATTACTTCATTCATTAAATTCCCTTCCGCCTCCTGCTTTCTTCATCACAGTTTGGCTAACACTTTCCTGGGAGTAATTTCAGCATACTGTTGCAGTGTCAAAAACCCATCTCTCACATTCACATGTTTAGGTATGAGTCCGAGGTTATACCATTGGTCTGCCACCTCTTGCTGCTTGTTGATAATTTCTTCAGTAATTGGTTCTAGGGCGAAATCATACTTATCGTGCATAATCTCTAATGTCGGCGGATCGAGCTGAGTTGTTGAGGCAAGTAATCGGGCAACTTCTTTGGGGTTATTTCTAGCCCAGACTTGTGCTTTTTGCAATTCTTCTAGGAAGACTTTAATCGCATCAGAATGTTCTTGATAAAATTTGCGCGTTGTAGAGTAAAAGTTATTAGTATCCCGTAAACCACCACCGCCATCAAGCAGCACTCGACCAGTTTTCTTTTGTACATTTCTAGTCACAAATGGCTCCCAGATAAACCAACCATCTACTCTGCCTTGATTAAATGCCACATTCGCGTCTGGAGGAGGTAGATAGACTGACTGTACGTCACTCAATTTTAATCCTACTTTTTCTAAAGCTCTAAGTGTAAGATAGTGACCGATAGAGGCTTTTTGAAAAGCAATTTTTTTCCCTTTCAGATCGCCGATACTTTTAGCTGGAGAGTTATTAGGAACTAAAAGAGAAACTGCTCTACCATCAGTAGTATTAGCCGCTAGGTACACGAGAGGAGTACCTGCTGCTTGAGCAAAAACGGGAGGTGATTCAGCCGTAGAAGCAATGTCGAGACTACCCGTATTCAGGGCTTCTAGCTGTTGCGGACCAGCAGCAAATTCAGACCACTGTACCTTAAGACCCAAGGGTTCTAAAGCCTTTGCTAAAGTACCTTGTTGTTCTAAAACTGCTAGTGCAGTGAGTTGTTTTGAACGCACGATACGTATTACTTGCTGCCCACTATTAGCGCCCGTGCTAACAGGTGAAGCTACCTGCTGTTGAGCAGTATTCCTCGGCGTGCTACAACTTAATAGGGTAGTAGATAGTACCAGCCAGTAACCAATGGCAAATAACAGGATACGACGAGTTTTTCTTAAGTCCTGCCACGATTTTAATTTAATTTTTGTAAATTTGACTTTTAAACCTTGCATAGTTGATGAATTAAAAAGATATTTCAGTCATGCAGAAAGCTTCAGGAAGAGAATTCGCGACGACAGCAAATCGCTACTAACCAGCTACTTCTGTTTAGCTGCAATTTTTAATCGCAGAAGTGCAAGATATGATACTGCGTGATGAGAATTAAGAAAGGTGGGAATTGCCCACCTTGAGTAAGCGCAAGTAAGAGGACAACTTGAGCTAAAACTGAAAACTTAGGAATATTGGGTAACAACTGGTAGTTCTTGGTTTAATATCCAGTTGCCGATATCTCGTAATTTGTAATTTACAGGGTCGTGCAGTGTGAAGGTACGCAGATCCCGCCAGTAACGATCGAACCCGTATTTAGAAGCAGTAGAACGAGTTCCCATGACTTCAAAGATCCGAGTGGTAATATCCAATCCTACTTTGGTCGCAAATGCCTTAGCAGCAAAGACGGCGATCGCAACTTCTCCCCGTTCTGCAAAAGTTAGATCGACATCCTTCTCCCAAGCCTGTTGCACTTGCAAAGCGGCGCGATCTGCTAGAGCGATCGCAGCTTCTAATTCAACCCTAAATTCGCCGTAGTGATACAAAATGTAAGGGTCTTTAGCTGCACTATCTACTCCAGAAGTTATCCAAGGCTTAGTCGTTGTTTTCGTATACTCCTGTGCGGCAGCAAAAGCACCTTCAGCAATGCCTAAGTAAACATAAGTTTTTGTCAATTGGGCAATAATACCGAGAAAGGTAGCAAAAGCATATTCGGGAGGATTTGGAAACCCTAAAATCTCGTCTTTCTCAACTAAAACTTGATGAAAAGAGAAGGTATCGCTATCGGTTCGACGCTGCCCAATGTTATGCCAATCTTGGTTGGAAATTACACCCAGTCGATCTTTGGGAATTACAAAGATAAATGGTACTTCTGCACCATCTGGCAAAGCTGAGAAGACCCGCAGATCTGCCACAGCAACACCAGTACCAAAACTCTTAATTCCATCAACGCGGAATTTCTCACCTTCTGAGGTAATCTTCAGTCTTGTATCTCGTGTATTGATGGCATTCGCCCAAAACAAATTGTGCTGTACCGTTTCCCGATAATATCTCTCTTTTTGCTCTGGTGTTCCCGAAACGTGAGCTAATGCGGTTAAATTTAAGTGGTTGCCAAACAACTGACCGATCGAGCCATCTGCTTTAGACAGTTCTTGGACAATTTTTAAGGCTTCTGCCCAAGTTGCACCAATTCCCCCATATTCTTTTGGTACGACTAGGGGTAATAATCCGCTCTCGCGTAGTCGCTTCACCTCATAATCGGGAAGTCCAGCTTCAGCATCTCGCGCCACTGCATTTTCGCTCAATTCTTTGGATAAGGAAGAGGCGATCGCTTTCCAGTTTTGAGACTGTTTTGTTTCTAAAATTTGTACCATTGCTCAATTTTCTCCTGAATTGTGAATGGTAATGGGTAATGGGTAAATCTTCAGAAAAGGGAACAGGGAATGGGGAACAAAAACTGACAACCTTTAACTTCTGACTTTTGACTTTTGACTTTTGACTTTTGACTTTTTTAATGGGCGATCGCCTTTAAGTTCTCGCGTTCCTGCTTACCCATCACCCGATGTAAAATCTTTTCTACCATTTGAGCCAACGCCATATCTCCCCTGACTCTCGGACGCGGGAGGGAAATTCTTAGATTTAACGTTACCTCACCGTTTTCAATCAATACCACGCGATCGGCAAGCACTACAGCTTCTTCTACATCGTGGGTAATTAACAATGTGGTAAATTGCTTTTCCTGCCATAAACGCTCTAGCAACTGCTGCATTTCGATCCGAGTTAGTGCGTCCAAAGCTCCAAGCGGTTCATCTAACAGCAGCAAGCGCGGTTGACCAACTAATGCTCTCGCCAAAGCTACACGCTGCCGTTGTCCGCCAGAGAGTACAGCGGGCCATTCACGAGCGCGATTTTCTAGTCCTACCGAACAGAGTGCTTGCGAAGCAGTTTGGCGCACGTCTGCTTGAGAGCCAACCAAACCCAACTCTACATTTGCTTGCACCCGTTGCCAGGGTAAAAGCCGTGCGTCCTGAAACATCATCCGCACCTTCGGCTCGATCCGATGCGATCGCTTGCCATCTAAAAGTACATTGCCTGTAGTTGGTGCTTCTAAACCAGCAATTAGGCGCAGCATTGTACTCTTGCCACAACCACTACGACCGACAATCGCTACGAATTCTCCTGGTAGCACTTCTAAGTCTATACCTCGCAAGACTGCTTGCGTTCCAAAGGATTTTCTCAAGCCTTCCAGTTTTAGATGTATTCCACCTAGTTCGGATTCCATATCAAACCGCTTGTAGGACGTTTACTATTAAACTACGTTAAATTGGTGAGCTTACCGTATTTGTTAAGTAGTTTGTCACAGCCTTACTTTAAATGCAAGTATGTTTGGTCACAATTTCACCACTTAGCACGGAAAAAAAAGGTGATTTACTACTTATTTAATTCAGCACAATTTTAGTGCTATTTATATTCAGTTATCAGTTATCAAGATTTCAATTGGCGATTGCTATTTTCTGTTAACGGGTAGCGATCGCCAATACATTAGACCTCCTGCATGAATCAAAAAATCATGGATGTCATTCTGTTGGCGAAGCCTTCCCGAAGGGTACGTAACGCAGTGTAGTGAAGAATCTCCCAGATGTTTCGCTTCGCGTGTGGATGACAATTCAAGTATTCGCGCAGGAGGTCTATTACTGTACTTGTGGTGAAAAAGCAGTGTATTGTTCTGGTTTCAGAAAAGCTTCTTTGACATCAAGTGGCTTGGGAATTAATTTCAACTCGTAGAATGTATCAGCTACTTTCTGTTGTTCGGCAATTAGGCGATCGTCAATTGGTACAACACCAAAGTTTTTCCTATTAGTTGCTCTTCTCATTGATTCTAAGTCAATTCCCAAGACAGGAGAAAGAGTTTTCGCTACCTCCTCTCGATGCTGGTTAGACCAATCATCTAAGTTTTTAATTTCCTCTAGTATTGCCTTAATTGTCTCTTGATTCCCCTCAGTGAACTGGCGGCTAGCCAGATAGTATCCTCCTTGTGTATTAATTCCCTTACCATCGATCAATGCACGGGCATTGGCGGCTTTTTCGGCAGCAGCATAAAAGGGGTCCCAAATCGACCAAGCATCTATACTACCCTTGACGAAGGCAGCACGAGCATCCGCTGGTGGTAAAGTTACAGGTTGAATATCGCTGTATTGCAGCCCTGCTTTTTTTAACACTTGTACCAGCATATAATGGGCGCTAGAACCTTTTTGAAAAGCGATTTTTTTGCCTTTGAGATCGGCTATGGTTTTAATTGGAGAATTTTGCGGCACGAGAATAGCTGAACCAGCAGGGTTAGCAGCAATTCCGGCAATGTAGACGAGCGAAGCCCCCGCAGCTTGGGCAAAAATCGGCGGTGATTCTCCCGCGTGTCCGAAATCAATACTACCCACATTCATCGCTTCTAAAAGTTGTGGTCCGGCGGGAAATTCAATCCACTCTACAGATATTCCTTGGGGATTGAGGCGTTTTTCTAAGACACCTTTAGCTTTAATCAGAATTGCTGATTTTTGATAGCCAAATCTGACGACTGAGGCTTTGCCTGGAGTGGAATTATTACCAGATGTGGCATTCGGATTAGCTGCATTATTCGCCGTGCAAGCAGCAAACAAAAAGCTGAGGCATAAGCCAGCAATAAAAGCTCCCAGAATTGGTACTGGAAAGATAGATAGCCGTTTACCTCGACCGATCGACTTCTCAACTAGGCGGCGAAAAACTTGGTTCACGATCGCGCTCCACTCTTTTTATCCTATTCATACGGTAACTTGGTGATATTACCGTAATATGCAAAGCAAAAAAACTTAATCTTGCAAGCTTTACTGGCTAGAAAGCGAACGTAGTGCGGACAGCTCCGACCCAGATTGCCTCATTGCGGGCATTATGCTCTGGATTGGTAATTACATAGAGATTTGGGGTAAAGCTGACATTATCATTCAGTTTGAAGGTATAGAAAGCCTCTAGATGCACAGAGGTGTCTCGATCTTCTCGTTGCGTTCCTGCCGCTTGGAAGTCATTGCTCGTCACTTTCGGCGGTACGCCGAGGATCAGTCCGCCGACGTTGCCTTGTTTAAATAAGTCGGGAAAAGCAACGGCGATCGCACCATTAATAATCGTTGCATCTTCATCACCACCGCGCAACTGATGAGCGCGTGTATAACCGAACCAACCGCTCAAATTCAACTTCTGGCTGAGTTTCCAATTAAATTGAACTCCGAAATTATCGGATGTAGTGGAATTCTGCCCGAAAGGATTTCTGGCAAAAGCACTGCCCGTACCGCCCGTGAGGTTAAATCCCGTGTCAGAACCAAAGTACTTACGACCGTAGGTAAAACCGAGATCGAGATTGGGAATAGGTGTAACGATTATCTGGGCGAGTGCTAGATTGTTGCCATTAAAAAGCCCTCTACCACTATCAGGAAGGTTCGCTTGCTCGTCACTGGCAATGTAACCCAAGCTGAGACTGAATTGCTTGCTAAACTTATATGCCAAAGCAGCACCAGCACCATCAAAGCCAGGACGGAAAATCGTTGGGTTATGGGTGGAAAACCGCGAGGTTGCACCGTTAGCACCACCAATCAATGTACTCAGGTTTGGCGCAAAAGCAACTGGTTGTAGTTGTCTCAGACCAACCCATGCAGTTAGTTTTTCACTGACTGGGAAACGATAAATCAGTTGGTCGAGGAATAGATCGCCTCCGGCAAATCTATTGAGATCGGCATCGAACGTATTACGGGTCATAGCTGTTCCCGTAGAGGCGGTTAAGTTAGGAAGATTATTTGCTGCTAGACGAGTTGTGAGTTGGTCTTTACCAGTAAAGCTGGTTTGCAGGGAAAGTCTGGCACGGTAGCCGAAAAAGGTTTGGGTATCATCGTTCGTATCATCGGCGCGAGTGTTGTTGGCGCGATCGCCAAACGTATCGGCAGCTAAAAAGATCGCCTCGCCTTGCAGTCTGGTAGTTGTAGAGAACTGATTTGCTTCGAGTTGGGCAGTAGTCGCTTCTAAATTGTCAATTCGTCCGCGTAAAGTAGTCAGTTCGGTGGCAAATTCTGATTGTAGGCGTTGTAGGGTGGCTAAGTCTTCTTTGTTGACTAAGTCAGCCGATCCCGATGAAATCAGTTCGTTTACCCGATCTAAGGCTGCATTCAAGCCAGCAGCGAACTCGTACCGAGTCAGCGCCCGATTACCTCGGAACGTACTATCTGGATATCCAGCAATAGCACCGTAGCGTTCTACCAGCGATTGCAGTGCTTGAAATACCCAGTCTGTGGGCTGTACGTCGGAAAGTTGAGAAACCGATGTGACCTGAGATATACTGTCCGGTGGTAAAGACTCCTCACGAGTAACTAAGGGATCTGAAACTACTTGCGCCGCAACTTTTGGACAAAATCCTGACAATACTATCCCCATAACAATTGGCGAGGTTAGCACCAAGTTGCTAAAAATACTATCCATTATTTCTCCTCATTTCTCCTCATGCAAAAACTCAAGTTGGCAAGAACTTTCACTTACCACTTGAAGAAAATAGAATCCAACTGCAAGACTTGTGGGCTTTAAATAATGACTTGCTTCCCCAATCTCACTCAGCTCTTTATCTGCCGAGCGCTAATTTAGAGTTAACTACGGTAATTTGCCCAAGCTACTGTAGTTTACTTTAATATGATAGGAGCATTGCACGAACGTACTAAAAAAGCAAGTATTTTTTATACCTTCTTCAATTTTTAGCTTCTACTAAAAACGTTAAATATACTTAGTAAATTAGGGGTGTTTATTTATTAAGTATTGTAAATCTACCAAATTACAGTATTTTTATTTTTTATCAGTAGGAGCGCATAGCTGTACGCCCCGACAAATTTTGTGCGCCCCTACGAATTTACTGCACACTGTCTTAACACTATGGCATGAGAGCAGCTTGCTTTTCCCAGGCATCTATGCAAATCTTCCTCTATAACTTTAAAATACTATAAGTCGATTAATAAACCGTATATTATGATTGAAGTAAGCAATAACCAGTACGAGCTGCTATCAAAATCCTTCATCACAATTGTCACAGCCAGTCGCAAGTGAAAAGACTGAGTACCATAGTGGTGCATTGCAGGTAAACTTTGAGACTGAAGCGAGGAAAACTAATGAATGCAACCCAATCTTGCTCTTTTGAGCCATCTACAACCGATTTTTATCCCAACTTGCAGGTGGATGTACTTGTCATTGGGGGTGGTCCTGCGGGTACTTGGGCAGCTTGGAGTGCGACATCATCTGGTGCTAGCGTTGCCCTTGTCGATAAAGGATTTTGCGGTACGAGTGGATGTGCGGCTGCATCCGGCAACGGTGTTTGGTACGTACCGCCCGATCGCGAAGCGCGAGAAGCAGCGATGGCGAGTCGCGAGAGTTTGGGTGGATTCTTATCCAGTCGCGATTGGATGACACGGGTACTGGATCGCACTTATGAGAATGTCAACCTACTAGCAGAATGGGGTTATCCCTTCCCTACCGATGATGAGGGCAAACCCTATCGGCGATCGCTCCAGGGACCGGAGTATATGCGCCTAATGCGAAAGCAAATCAAACGAGCGGGAGTGACAGTTTTAGACCATAGCCCAGCATTACAACTATTAGTAGATTCTGAGGGTGCAGTTGGCGGAGCAACAGGGATTAATCGTCAGACAGGTAAGAAATGGAGCGTGCGATCGCGGGCTGTTGTTATTGCCACTGGTGGCTGTGCCTTTTTAAGTAAAGCGTTAGGGTGCAACGTCCTGACAGGAGATGGATACCTGATGGCTGCTGAAGCAGGCGCTGAGATGTCGGGTATGGAGTTTTCCAATGCTTATGGCATCTCTCCTGCCTTTTCTTCCGTAACCAAGACTCTGTTTTACAATTGGGCAACGTTTACCTACGAAGACGGCACGCCAATTCCAGGTGCGGGTTCCCAAAGAGGGCGATCGGTCATTGCTAAAACCTTGTTAACTCAACCAGTCTACGCGATTTTAGATAAAGCTGACGCACAAATGCGGGTATATATGCGATCGGCACAGCCCAACTTCTTTTTACCCTTCGATCGCGCTCTTATCGATCCGTTTACCCAACACTTCCCCGTCACTCTCCGCTTAGAAGGAACTGTGCGCGGTACGGGTGGAATTAGGATTGTGGATGAAACCTGTGCTACGTCCGTGAAAGGACTTTATGCGGCGGGAGACGCTGCCACGCGAGAATTAATTTGTGGCGGTTTCACGGGTGGAGGGAGCCACAATGCTGCTTGGGCAATATCTTCAGGTTTTTGGTCGGGACAGTCTGCCGCAGAATATGCAGTTGAGTTGAGAGATAAAGCAACACAACGCCGCTTAGTCGGAATAGGTGAGGCAGGATTCAAACCACAAAGCGATCGCCCCCAACATCTAGCGGTTTCCGAAGTTATCCGCGCCGTGCAAGCCGAAGTTTTTCCCTACGAACGCAACTATTTTCGCACGGAGCAAGGCTTATCCGAGTCTTTGGGGATGTTGCATAGTCTTTGGGAAGAAATTCGCCACAGCCAAGCAGAAGACAAGCAAATCGTACAGGCACGAGAAGCAGCAGCAATGGTAGCCACAGCCAGATGGATGTATAGCAGCGCGATCGAACGTAAAGAGACTCGTGGGATGCACAAACACCTCGACTATCCAGAACAAGATCCTCAGCAGCAAGATTATCTGGTTAGTGGAGGCTTGGATAAGGTTTGGGTGAAGCCTTTAGGTAAGGGAGCAGGCGAGCAGAGGGGCAACTACCAATTACCAATTACGGTCAACCATTACCATCAACTATTAACAAAGTGATTGAATTAGTCAGCGAGTCACGGTGCATTCAGTGCAATCTCTGCGTCAGCGTTTGTCCCACGAACGTATTTGACAGCGTGCCAGATGCGCCGCCCACTATTGCCAGACAAAGTGACTGCCAAACCTGTTTCATGTGCGAATTGTACTGTCCGGTGGATGCTCTTTATGTAGCGCCAGAAGTGGAGCCGCTGGAATCAGTAGACGAACAAGCTCTTGCTGAAGCTGGACTACTGGGCAGTTATCGTAAAAACATTGGCTGGGGTCGCGATCGCACAACCGAAGCTAAGCAAGATGCGACATTCCAGTTGTTGAAGCAGATAAAGTAGAAATGTGTAGGGAGTAGTTAATTTTGAAACTCATTCTACCAGTAGAGGTTGCTAGCGAGATTTCGCCGCATTTACCCCCTAGTGTGGCAGTTGTGCGCGTAGATAGCGAAGGCAATCTCGACGGCGATGCCACGGATGCAGAAGTTTATTTGAGCTGGTTTAATCTGAAAGTTACGACTTTGCACAAAGTCTTGGCTGTTTCCCCTGCACTGCGTTGGCATCACGCACCGAATGCTGGAGTAGATCGCTTCTTGACACCAACATATTTAGAACGCGATCTGATCCTGACTAATGGGGCAGGAGTTCATGCAATCCCGATCGCTGAGTCGGTCATTGGTTATATGCTGGCTCATACCAAGCGTCTCTCCGAATTGTACGCTCTGCAAGCCGAACATCATTGGAAGAGCCACTTTGCTATCCAAGAATTAAAGGGTGCTACCTTGCTAATCATTGGTGCTGGGGGTATTGGACAAGAAATTGCTCTGCGCGCTCGTGCTTTCGGAATGCGAATTCTTGGTAGTCGCCGCCGCCCCGAACCGCTACCCCATTTCGATAAGGTTGTAGGTGCTGATGAATGGCGATCGCTCCTCCCCGAAGCAGATTATGTAGTTATTGCGACTCCCCTCACTCCCGAAACTAAAGGCTCGCTCGATGAAGCTGCGCTGCGCTTGATGCGTCCTCATGCCTACCTAATTAATATCGCTCGTGGTGCAATTGTAGAGGAACCTGCATTACTTAAAGCTCTAAGTGAAAATTGGATTGCAGGCGCAGCATTAGATACATTAATTACAGAGCCGCTACCACCAGACAGTCCTTTTTGGTCGTTGCCCAATGTTTTGATTACGCCTCACTGTTCGGCTCATTCACCCAAAGTAGCAGAGCGATCGCTAGCCCTATTTCTCGACAATTTGCAACGCTATCGCAGCGGTATCGCCTTACGCAACGTGGTGGATAAGAGAGTAGGTTACTAAGAGAAGTATTTTGTATCGGGCGATATTGCTTTTGTCAAGCAACTTATGAGAATATCGCTCTAGTTGTGAAATGCGGTATTTTACTCGATAAACCGTATATTAATTGATCGATTGAGTAGATGAATTATCTAGCTCAGTTTTAAATAAAGCTTCAAGCGTTTGGTGTCAGAACATTGCGAAACTGTTTTGCTGCAACATCGATCGAGCCAAAATCCAAAATCTAAAATCCAAAATTGGTATCATGTCCCAACCACGCTACGGCATCTGGATTCCGGTATACGGTAACTGCGGGGCGATGAATCACCCGATTGAACCCCGCGATGCCAGCTATTCACGCGCTAAGGCACTGATCCAGTTAGCCGAAGAATGCGGGTTTACGACGACTCTGATCGCCGAACACATCATCAATCCCAGGAATCAAGAACTCGACCAGCTAGAAACTTGGACGACAGCGGCGGCGCTTGCAGAGGCGACTGATTCAATCGAAATTATTGCAGCGGTGAAGCCTTTGCTATTCCATCCAGCGGTTTTAGCGAAGATGGCGTTAGGTATCGATGCAATTAGCCACGGACGTTTTGCAATTAACTTGGTGAGTGCTTGGTTTAAACCAGAAATGGCAAAATCTGGAATTTCCATGCTCTCCCACGACGATCGCTACCGTTATTCCCAGGAGTGGATTCAAGTGGTGAAAGCCCTCTGGAGTGGCGAACGAGTCAACTTCTCTGGAAATTACTTTCAGATTCACGATCTGGGCTTGCTCCCGCGTCCGGTGGCGAAACCTCATCCCCGCGTGTATCTGGGAGGCGAGTCAGATCCTGCCAAAGATTTAGCGATGCAAGAAGCAGACGTGTTTTTTCTCAATGGTCGTCCGCTAGAGGTGGTGCGAGAAACCATTGCCGATGTTAAAAGGCGATCGCGTGGTGGTTTAAAACCGCTACGCTTTGCCATGTCAGCTTTTGTCATTGCTCGACCTAGCGATGCCGAAGCACGGGAAGAATACGAATACCTGCTCGAATTGACAAAACAAGACGATCGCTCCGAGCTAATTAAAGGGATCGAAGCTGAAGTTGTCATGTTTCAGAATATGGCGAAATATCCAGGAATCGGGAGTAACGGCGGTACGGCAGCCGGTTTAGTTGGCAGCTATGACACCGTAGCCGCGCGAATTGCTGAGTTTGTTGAAATTGGAATCGACACCTTTATGCTGCAATTCCAGCCCTTTACTACGGAAATGAGACGTTTTGCCGCAGAAGTGATGCCGCGAGTGCCTAGACGCGAATTTTTGCCGCTAACCCGATAACAATTAAATCCTCAAGCCTGACAAGGAAAATTTGCATGAAAGCAACCCTAGATCGTCTAGCTTGGACGACTGAATTAGAAACTGAAATTTTTAACAAACTGACTGTGCAGCACGCTCCAGACTTTCCCAGCACTTGCTTTTGTCAGTTGCGATCGCCTGCTACGAGAGAGGAATGGAAGCATTTGTGCCGCTTTCGCATTGCACAAGCAGCTCGTAATTTGTTTATTGTTCAGGTTTGCGGTCAAGCGATCGATCGCCTTCCCGACCCAGAAGTGCAACTATTTTTAAGTCGTCAAATTGGTGACGACGGAGCGCACGCCCAACATACTCGTCATCGCGTCTGGGAATTATCGGGACGAGATCCGCTACCAACAATACAGCAGGAAGTGCAACAGCACTGGGATTTTATGGGAGACTTACCTAACTGCAACTGGCTGGGTTTTGTCGCGTTCCAGCTGCACTACAAGCTTCACATTGTTGCCATGTCAATCGTCAACAGCCGCACGGCAAAGATCGGCGATCTAGAAACATCAAAGTTTGCCGATCGGAGAATTCTGCCCGATGAGGTGTTTCACCGTTTGGGGATCGTGGCTTGGTGGCATTGCAAATACGAGCAAGCCTCACCACAGGAGAAAGCCAACCTTGCAGCAGAGTTGATTCAACTTGATGATGATAGCCAGCGACGACGGAATGCTTATCTCAAGGAATATTGGCAGATGGCTCACCGCGCTACAGGTATTGAAACTGAGGCTTTGCCAGCGATGTATGACGCTTGGCGGCGAGAAGTCCTTTCATACTTATTAGATATACCGATTTCCCAACTTCCCAAGCTAGTAAGCATTAACGACTAAGTAGAAGGAGATTTTCATGACTGCAACCCTGACTCGTCGGGCTTGGACAACCGATCTAGAAATTGAAATCCTGAACAAACTGGTTGACAAGTACGCTCCTCACCTACCTAAAACACGCTTGCACGACCCGCGACCGATCCAAACACAAGCGGAATTAGACAATTTTATCCGCTTCCGCATTGGTGGCGCAGCCCACGACCTTTATATTGTCCAAGTTTGTGCCAAGGCGATCGACCAAATTGCCGATCCCGATCTTCAGCTCTTTTTAAGCCGACAAATCGGCGACGATGGAGCGCACGCTCAACATACCCGTCAGCGAGTGCTTGCTTTAACGGGACATGACCCGATTGATCGGATTGGGCAGCAAGTGCAGAAACATTGGGATTATATGGGTAGTCTACCCTTTCGCAACTGGCAGGGGTTCTTGGCATTCGAGCTGCATTACGAACTCTATATTGTTGCTCAACTACTTTTAAACAGCCGTACCACAAGAATCAACGATCTAGAAAGTGCCAAATTTGGGGTAGAGACAATTATACCCGATGAAGCAGCGCATCGCTTAGGAGTCGTAGCTTGGTGGCAGCGCAAATACGATCGCGCCTCACCAGCAGAAAAAGCCGATTTAGTGGCACAGGTATTAGCAGCAGATGAAGAAGGTCAGCGGCGGCGGAATCCTTATCTCAAAGAGCATTGGCAAATCGTTCATCAAGCTTTGGGTTGCGAGCTTGAGGCATTACCAGTAGTGTACGACGCTTGGCGGCGAGAAGTCCTTTCATACTTATTAGATATTCCTGTCTCCCAATTACCTCAACTTGTGAGTGTTAACGATTAAATTCGCGATCGCGTTTCAAAATATGAAAAGAGCTTGTAACTATCCTTCCTCCCATCCCCTTCTTTGGGGAACAGGGGGGATTTTTCTTGAGTTAGCTATTAGCTTTAACTATTTTTACTAATTTTCTACAACAAACTTATCGATCGTTTTAATAATGCTTATAGGGTTAAAAAATTTATTGAAGAAAAATATCAGAATGTGGTGATTTCTATTTTCTAGATTGATTTTGGTCACGCAAAGACGCAAAGACGCAAAGAGGCAAATGATTGAATTTATTGATGTACGCAAAGTTTACAACCAAGATGATCGCAAAGTAGTAGCGTTGCATAGGGTTAGTCATTATGTTAAATACTGACTTGATTTTTGTAGTTGTCTATGACATTATGCTGCATATAACTGCATAATACTGTTAATCGACAAAATAACCGTATTTTAGATTACCAAAAAACACACTCGTAGAGTTGTGAAAAAATTCTGCCATTCGCTCGAAACCGCGATCGCCTACGGTCGAGATCTGATTCTGCTGGTGCGTGCAACCATGCAAAGGCAGGAACAATTGGTAGCTACAGGGAATTAATTTTTATTACAACTTATGGCTTATTTAGAACCACTCGTAGAAGACCAATGGTTTATCGCCAGCCCTAAACTGAAGCAATTTGTTGCCACAGTTCGAGAGATTAGCGATCGCACCACTCACAACCGCGCCCAAACTCTTAGCGCCCTCGAACCTTATTTCACCCAACTTCTAGCAAAAAAGGGTTGGCTACCGGATCGCTTTACCAAACCCAACCCTGAACAAGAAAGCGTGCGATCGTTTCGCTCTGGATATTCCAACGCTCCTTGCAAGAATGAGGTAAAAAGTCATGCCTAAATTCGATCGCCCCCAACCTCCCGTATTTCAACGAGTGGAGTCAGAACGCCTGCACCGCAAACAACGCCTTGCTGCTGCCTTCCGCCTGTTTGCCCGTTTTGGCTTCAGCGAGGGAGTAGCTGGTCATATTACCGCCCGCGATCCTGAGTTTACAGATCACTTTTGGGTAAATCCATTTGGATTGTATTTCGGTCATATTCGAGTCGCTGACTTGATTTTAGTCGATCGCTTTGGGGAAGTCGTCAAGGGCGATCGCCCCGTGAATCGCGCCGCCTTCGCCATCCATTCTCAAATTCACGAAGCACGACCCGATGTTATCGCCGCCGCCCACGCCCATTCACTCTATGGCAAAACCTGGTCTAGCTTCGGTCGCCTGCTCGATCCTCTAACTCAGGATGCCTGTGCTTTTTACGCAGACCATGCTCTATTTAACGACTACAGAGGTGTGGTGTTAGACACATCTGAAGGCAAGCGGATTGCTGAAGCTTTAGGCAATAAAAAAGCAATTATCCTTCGCAACCACGGCTTGCTAAGTGTAGGACATTCTGTAGATGAAGCCGCTTGGTGGTTTATTTCTTTAGAGCGATCGTGTCAAGCGCAACTGTTAGCCGAAGCAGCAGGTCAACCGACTCCTATCGATCCCACTAACGCCCTTTTAGCCCATAGCCAAGTGGGAACGCACTCAAATGGGTGGTTCAGCTTTCAGCCGCTTTACGACCGAATTGTGCGCGAAGAACCCGATTTGCTCGATGGTGAATAGTTAAGGACAAATAAATGCTTCACGGACAGATAGAAAGAGAATTTTCCGATGGAGAGCCTTGGTCTGCCGAGCATCGGTGCAAATTACCTACTCATCTTGAATTATTAGGAGAGCAAGAACAGCAAAGACGAGATATCTGGGAATTACCACAGCAGTCTGACGATCGCGTTACGAATAAAAAGTTACACCGATTTTGGAGTATGAATTTGCGATTTTGGTGGCAGATATTGTTTTGAGCGATCGCAAGTATTGATGCTTGAGATACCGAAATTTTTTCAGTTAAGGAGTAGGCTTCAAGCCTATGGTTGATAATATAGGCAGACAAGAATCTACATATCCTAGCCAAAGTTTCTTCAGCAGGCTGGGTAGGTTTTTCAGCTCGGAGCGTGGCATATCCCTGATATCTGTACTGGTTGTGCTGCTGCTTTGGTTTGTCAGCACTTCTTTAGAGTGGGTCGATCCCTTATTCTTGCCTTACTTATATCTTGCACCTGGAAATTTGAATGTCAATTCCATGACTAAGTGCAAGAGGGCGCATTCGTTCAAGGTCAAGTAAAAAACAACACAGAAGAAATTGGGGAAAGAAGGTTTGAAATGCAAATTGTGCAGCTTCTCCCCAATCAGGTAGATCTGTAGTGGCTTTAGATAAATAAGCCCAGTGTGCCAAGATATAGGCAATCAAAGACAGCACTAACCAACGATACACACCAAGTAGGGTGCCTTGACCAAAGCGATGTAGACCAAAGCGATGTTTTGCAGTCTTAAACCAACCCTCGATTTGCCACCGACGCTTACCCCACCAGTTAATAGTACTTGCCTTGAGAGGTCTAGTAGATAGAACAAACCGTTTTTCCAACTTACCATTATCACGTTTGAGATAGTACCAAGACACCGTGACGGGAAACTTTAAACCCACAAACCATACTTGCTGTCCCCGTTTATGTAAATGTCGTAAGATACGCCCATCAACCAACTTACGGTCAACACGCACTCCAACGATTGCATGATATTTCAGCTTGCGTATCCCATGTAGAAATTCAATACTTCCAAACGCAGTATCTGCTAGAATCATGACCTTGAAGTGTTTGGTTAATACAGACGGTAAAGACTTGACCAGTTTTAATCCCAATTGTGCAGGTGAATCCGTTCCTTTCCCCCTCCATACACGGAAACTCCAAGGTACACGCCAATGACCAACAACCAAGTACACCACGACCAAATGTAGCCCTCGTCTTCCGTTGTAAACAGTGATAAAATCCTTAAAACCCTGAAATTTTCCGAATTTTTCTAAGGTTGTTAGGTCAATGATGACTTGTAAAAACGGTTTGCGTCCCTTTGGACACTCGGACAAAATCTCCCGAATGACACGAACACGGGTTGCACGAATAACACTGCGGGTTGACCAATCGTAAATATTCAAAAACCGACTTAGAGCACTGGCGGACTTGCTTTTACTATATTGTGGTAAAGGACAACCTTGAGCCGACAAGAATAATCCCAACATTGCTTCTAGATTTTCTCGTTGGTAGGTAGAAGGCATCAGCGACAGCACGGAATACACTAATTGTTGAGCGTTAGCAAGAATTGCTTTCATACAAGTAAATAGTTCTGCTGTTTAATGTGGCAGCGAGGAAAGGCACTTGAAGACTATCTGTTTATGGTTAAGCTCTGTAAGCATGAAGCGACTTGAAGCTGTTGCTGATGCTTGACCCCATAAGCTTCATAAATGTATTTCGTAGTGCCACACTAAAAGGATGATTCAACTCACCCATTTTTCCTGACCGCAAGGACTGCTCGACAATCAACTTTATGCGAGGGAAACGTAAGGACTCATACTGTTGGAAAGCGGCTGTTGGGTTTGCTTGCTCTTTGAGACACTGAGCAACAACAAAGGCATCCTCTAATGCTGTACACGCTCCCTGCCCCATAGTTGGCAGCATTGGATGTGCAGCATCGCCAAGCAGTGTAATATTCTGCTTGCTCCAAGGTTGAGTCGGAGTACGATCATATAAATCTGTCGTCAGAATACTAGTTTCATCCGTCGCTGCAATCAATTCCGGAACCGACGCAAACCAATCTTGAAACATGATTTCAAGTTCTTTTTTTCGACCAAATGAGGCATCCGGCTGTGCTAGGGGTGCAGTCGCTGCTGCATACCAATACATCCGTCCCTTGCCCAACATCATGAAGCCGAAACCTTTGCCACGCCCCAAGAATTCCTGAATATAGCCGGGACGGTATCCGCTGGGAACGTAATCTGTTAGACCACGCCAAGTCTTAAAGTTGCGATAGATGGGTAGTTGATCGCCGAGGAGAGCGGCTCGTACCCGCGATCGCAGACCATCAGCCCCGATTAAAGCATCTCCTTTGACAGTTAAGCCGGAAGTGAAGTGAGCGCGAACCTTCTCTCGTTCCTGCTCAAATCCAAGGAAGGTTTGCCCTAAAACAAATTTTTCACTAGGTACATTACGCCACAAGAGCTGATGTAATTCAGCCCTATGGATGCCAACAACGGGCAACTCAAAGCCATCAACGGGTACATTAACCAACTCCTTGCCGCTTTGCGAATTGAATTGGTAGTTGGTTGTTAGGTAACCAACGCGGATCGTGTCCGACAACAAGCCCAAATTTTTCAGGATGTGTGTAGCATTTGCCCAAAGTGCAATACCAGCTCCTACCTCCCGCAACTGTTGAGTTCGCTCATAGACAACTGGTTCAAAACCAGCCGTATGGAGAGCAAGTGCGGTTGCAGCACCGCCAATTCCGCCGCCGACAATGATGATATTCTTAGCTTTAGGCATCTTTCCCTCGTCCCGCCTGCTGTAATCGACAGACTTGTCAGTTGATTAATAGCAAAACAGATTTTCGGCTCTATTGTCAACTGACTTGTTGGTCGATAAGCGGATTGAGAATGCTTATGAACAGGTAGGCGCAATTAAACACAACTTGTTGCTTCGGGGATTGGAGACTGGGCATCAGAGGCTGGGTAAGGATTCCCAGTCCCCAGTCTTTGATCCCCAATCCCAAAAACAGGTTGGGTTTATTTTCACCGACCTGCCTAATTGACTATGACTCATGCTAAACAGGTTATACTGACTGACAAGTCTGTTGATGAACTAAAAATACCGTGGCAAGTAGGGCAAAAGCTGAAAAGCCGTTGAATACCAAACAGGTTCGAGATGCCGAGGCGACTCAAGCTGTGATTTTGGCAGCAGCGGAAGAGGAATTTGCTAAGCATGGTCTAACCGCCGCCAGGACAGAAGCAATTGCCGCTAAAACGGGTGTGGCAAAGTCGATGATTTATTACTACTTCAAGGACAAGGAAGGCTTGTATCAGGCGGTATTAAAGCGATCGCACTCAGACCTTTTGCAAACCAGTCAACAATTAGATTTGGATCATCTTTCTCCAGAATCCGCCTTGGAGAAATTTCTCACAGCATTGCTCGATTGTGTAGCGCGCAATCCCAAGCTACCGATGATTATGTTTCATGAAGCAGTGCAAAACCAAGGGCAATATTACAAACGTAGTAGTTCTCTTAGTATTGATAAGGCATTGGTCGAAATTTTAGAACGAGGGGTCGCCACAGGTGCGTTTCGCCAACTCGATCCCTTCCAATCAGCCATTAATATCATGGGAACTTGCTTGTTCTACTTTATTGGCATTGGAAATATTCAGCATTATCCTCAAGGCAAGCGGCTTCTGAGTAAAGCAATGTTAGAACAACACTCTCAAGAGGCAATCGCGCTTATCTTAGCGGGTGTGCGAAAAGCATGAATTGCAGTAGAACATAGAACAAATCTTTGAAGCGGACGAGCGCCCATACTCTGATGCTGAATTCAAGGAAACTTACGCCGCCGCTCAACTGGGACGTTAGGTTACTGAAGTTATTGGCAGGGACAGCGCTTTTGAGGTTATTTATACAGCAACCTCAAAAGCGCTGCTTGTGTAATATCACGCTTAGATATAGTTTTCTAAATTACTCTCTGTCACGCAAGGGAGTTTCCCTTCTGCTGTCACTTTTTTGCACTATTTATTCGTGTATTAGTGGTTTATCCTGATAGGTGCAAGATATCAGTAGACTCAAACGCTGTTTTTTCCAAGTAATACTACTAACTTCAGTCAAAATCAAATCTGGTGCTACCAAGTCCACTGTGCCCGCCATCCAGTCGGACTGTAAGGCAAGCGCCTGTTGCTGTAACTCTTCGGGAAAGAACCATTTTGCCACGACGTTACTATCGACGACTAGTAGCATTAACGACTCCGATCTTCGGCAATTAGTTCGGCTGAATCGGGCGTGAGTCCGACTCGGGAAGCGATCGCTTCTCGTCGCTGCTCGATCCGTTGCCAAACTTCAGCACTAGGGCGCTGTTGAAGTTTTAAGGAGCGCTCCAACAATAC
>NZ_RSCK01000044.1:0-3417 GCF_003991895.1 Chroococcidiopsis cubana SAG 39.79 | reverse complement strand
GGAGTTTCCCTTCTGCTGTCACTTTTTTGCACTATTTATTCGTGTATTAGTGGTTTATCCTGATAGGTGCAAGATATCAGCTTACTTACTTACGTCATCTTCCCTTCCTGTCTGCCCGATTTATTCACAGGATTACGAGTAGCAATTGGTGTTGCTTATTCAACTCTCGTAGCAGCAGAAACGGTAGCAGCAGTCTCCGGTATTGGATGGCTGGTACTCGATGCCAGTAAGTTTCTCAGAAGCGATGTGATGATAGTCGGCATCATTATATAGAGATGGTAGGATTAACTCATGCTACCAAGTTACTGCCCTATCAGCTTTCTGGTGGAATGCAACAACGAGCCGCGATTGCCCGTACTCTGGCTGCCGATCCAAAGCTGGTTCTAATGGACGAACCTTTTGGGGCATTGGATGCCATGACTCGCGAATCGATGCAAACTCATTTGAAGGGGATTTGGAAACGGACGCGCAAAACAATTTACTTCATCACGCACGATATTGAGGAAGCGTTGTTACTTGCCAGCCGTATTTTAATTATGCACGCTCGCCCTGGTCGCATTGTCCAAGATATTCCCAATCCCTTTGCCAATCGAGCTTTAGATGAACCTGTTGCCAATCTGCGATCGTCTAAAGAATTTGTCGAGATGCGAGAGCAACTGGTAGCTAGTATCGGTGATGTGAAAAGTCAGTAGGGGCGATCCTCACCTAAAATCTTTGCCAGCAGCGAAGCATCTTGTTAAACCCGCCCGTACTTGCATCAATTTTATTTATTGTTTTGAGAAAAAAGAATAGTTGTCGCTGTTGAAGTGGATTGCATACAGTGGAGATAAGACATTATCTCATCTTCACTATTTGCTGTATGTTTAACTATCTTCGAGAAGAACGCTATCAAAAAGGTTGTCGCGATCGCGATAAGGGAATATTACCACGAATGCAAGATTCTGCTTATCTAGATGGATATTTCTCTGACAGACCAGAGGGACTAGACGGAATTATCCAGTACTTTCCTTCTCTTGAATCGTACCTCAAGTGGAAATTCAAGTCTCATCAAGCATAAAAAAATAGCACTGCGTCCCATATTTTTTAATAGCAAATAGTTTACCAAACTATTAAGTAAAAACAATAGTATCTCCAGACTATTTTATATTTGCACAGCTATAGTTTAAACTAATTGAATAAATCAAACTAATCCTTCGCTTACCAAGGAGAAGAGAAAGACTTTTTCATGAATTTTATTCAGATCGTTAACCTAAGCGGTATTTTTCTCATAATCAGCATTATCAGTGTAATTACTGGTAGCACTTCCCTGCTCACCGTGCCTGTAATGTTTCAGTTTGGTATTGAACCGCGCACAGCTCTAGCTACTAATATGTTCGCGTTAACCTTGATGAGTATTGGTAGCACAATACCTTTTATTGGGAAAGGAGTTATCGATCGCCGCCGCTTACCGTTTCTAATATTTCTCACCTTGGTTAGCTCGATTTTGGGAGCATTACTCGTTCTGATTGTGCCGTCAAAATCAATGCCGCTAATCATTTCTATATCGATGATTCTAGTTACCGTATTCTCGATCGCCAATCGAGATGCTGGAGTAGTTCCAGCCGTCAGAGTACCGTCACAGATAGCAGAATTTGCCGGATATACGTTGACTTTCTTACTTGGTATTTATGGTGGCTTTTTTAGCGGTGGCTACGTTACTCTACTCACCGCAGCCTATGTGATGCTATTTCACATGACCTTCGTTCAAGCAGTAGCTACGACTAAGCTGATTAATATATTTTCCTCACTTATTGCTACGTTAATCTTTATGGCACAGGGAATAGTAGATTACAAGTTAGGTCTAGTTCTCGGTCTTGCCATGTTCGTAGGTGGAATTATTGGCAGTCAGATTGCACTCAAATTGAGTAACATTTGGTTACAACGTATTTATCTTACGGCAGTTACTGTACTTGCATTTGTAACACTGCGTAAATCCCTGCTGCAAAATTCGCCCAACTAGATAGACTCTTCATCGCGATCGCAGCATTTCTGATTTCAAAAACGATTTTTTGATAAAAATGTGTTGTCTTTGCTAAAGCCTCTTGCTTTTCATGGCTCTTCATGAGATAGTCTGAGTTAACAGCCAATAAATACGGTAATTCGATAGGTATTAAGCAGTTTAATTTTTGACTAGAAGGAAAAAGTAGTTGTAGCTTTGCCATCTTTGCAGAAAATACTGGCAAGATCGCGTGCCAAGATGCATCATTCAGCTTGAGGCGATCGTTTTCGAGCGTAGTCTAACTTAACACCAATCTGCATTCATTCAATGCGATCGCTCCACATGAGCGATCGGCTGTTTGTAGGGATAGTTAGTGGGGCTTTGAGCAGAGTAACTGCTTGCCACACTACTTTGTCTTGCAGTGCCGCTATCCACCACAGATTTCGCTTTCTAACTATGGAGTCTACTTTATGCAATCCGATCCTAATTGTGGGCAAAATTCTCAACAGAATTCTCATACTAATTCCAACTCAATCACATCCGAAGTCGAACAGCCTCCCGTTACTGGTACAAATAAGAAACGGCGATCGCTACGCAGACGTTCGTTTCTCGGTCACGCTGGGATCTTTACTGCTGCTGGTGTTGTAGCAGGGGTTGTAGGTTCCCCGTTCTCTTATAAAAGAGAGAATGCTGCCTACGCTAGAAGCATTGGACCACTGACCGATGAGGAGTTTCGCGAAAATGCTTATCAGGTACGTGTCAAAGCAGCACAAGCCAATCGGGAACTTCCCATTCTGCCACATCCAACCAACGGTGATGAGGAACGATACGACAACAAAATTGCTACCGATACAAGAGGATTGCCACACGATAATTTAGGCGAAGTCGATCTCAATGCCTACAACTTTTTTATCAAAGCACTAAGGTCTGGTAGTTTCGATGACTTTGAAAAAATCACCTTGGGTGGCACTAGAAAGCTGGTTAACCCTATAGGACCGCTAGCAATCAGCCTGCAAGGACTAACACCGCCACAGTTTGCCGTGCCACCAGCACCAACATTAACCAGTGACGAACAGGCGGCTGAGATTATCGAATTATACTGGCAAGCCCTATTACGAGATGTACCTTTTAGTGAATTCCAAGACAATACTAGTAACCCTCTTGTCTTAGCAGCTGTTGAAGACCTGAACAAACTGTCAGCCTACCGAGGACCAAAACCGAATAGTCGCGTCACTCCTCAAAACCTGTTTCGGGGTAGCGTGAATTACGTTTCTGGAAAGACAGCAGCATACTACACTCTGCCAGGGGTGACAGTTGGTCATTTCATCTCACAGTTTTTACTGCTACCTGCTCCTTTGGGCAGGGCAAACGCATCTAATAAAAGCATAATGAAATACTAAGAAGCGCTTTGGGCTAAAAATTCTGGAAATAGCAGAGCG
>NZ_RSCK01000043.1:0-55482 GCF_003991895.1 Chroococcidiopsis cubana SAG 39.79 | reverse complement strand
GACTATTGTGTGTGTATTTTGAGCATAGGTCTCAGTTTTCTTTTTGGCTAGTTTTTCTCATCGAACTCACGTAATTCAAGGTATCTCGATGCTCGGTAAAAATTACCAACTTTCGGGATTTTAGATTTTAGATTTTAGATTTTTGATTAGGATCTTCGAGTTCATAATCTAAAATCTGCAATCTAAAATCTAAAATAATTTTTGATAGTTCTTCCCATTTCTTATCCGTGCCACTACGCCGCACTTGTAGTGCTAGCTGCTCTAATTCTTGTAAAAGACTAATTTCTACTTGTAATTCGGCTATTGTCCGCGAAGCGGTGGCAAGATCGGCAACTTCCTCTTCTTTCGCTTCCCGTTCTTCGCTGGGGACATCCTCCAGATCGTCTTCTATATCTTCTAAATCGAGAACTTGCCCAAGTTCTATACTAGCGCTACTGCCTCGCTTCAACAATTCTTCTTCGCGCAACCGTTTTTGCAACCGTTCTCGGCGGCGGGTAAGCGATTGATAAATTGCCTCTGGCGATGAAGCAAGACGGCGCTGCAAAATCGTCAAAGCAAAACCTACAGTGCCTTTACGCCCTTCATTGCCTAAAGCATCAGCACGGTTGAATTCTTCGCGCACGTACTCGGTGACTCGTTTATAAAGTACCGCTTCCAAATCCGAAAGTTTGTATTCTACAGCGTAGGCTTTCCGTTCTGGAAATAGCGGTTTGCCGTCAAATTTCAGTAGATCTTCTTTAACTAATCGCCGCATCAAGTCGGAAGTATCCGAGACGTGAACTCCATCCCGAAATCGTCCCTCAAATCTGTCTCCATCTAGCAACGCCATGAACAGCTGAAAGTCTTCTTCTTTACCGTTGTGGGGTGTTGCCGACATTAATAAAAAATGTCGAGTTAAACTTGACAGCAGCTTGCCGAGTTTGTAGCGTTTCGTTTCTCTAATTTCACCGCCAAAGAACGAAGCCGACATTTTATGAGCTTCGTCGCAGACGACCAAATCCCAGTCCGTTTGGGCTAATTTGGCTTGTAGGTCGTCATTACGGCTAAGTTTGTCCAGGCGCACGATTAATAGCGGCATCTCTGCAAAAGCATTTCCCGTCCGCGCCGCTTCAATCCGATCGTTGGTGAGAATTTCAAAGGGCAGGTGAAACTTTTGGTACAGCTCGTCCTGCCACTGAGCTGCTAGACTGCCAGGACAGACGACAAGGCAGCGATGCAAGTCGCCTCGAATTAGCAATTCCCGCATTAGCAATCCCGCCATAATTGTCTTACCCGCGCCAGGATCGTCTGCCAATAAGAAGCGCAGGGGTTGGCGGGTTAGCATTTCCCCATAGACGGCTGTAATTTGGTGGGGTAGTGGCTCAACTAGCGATGTGTGTACGGCTAGCAGCGGGTCGAATAGATGGGCAAGGCGAATGCGGTATGCTTCTGATACCAAACGAAAGTTAGCGCCATCGGCAGTAAAACTCCAAGGGGTTCCTTCCGTAACAAGTTCCAGGGTTGGTTCGCGATCGCGAAATACCAATTCATGTCCTAAAGAACCGCTAGCATCTTTATACGTCAGCTCGACAACATCAGAGCCATGCCACTGAGCATCGACAATGGTGACGAGATTGTTTGGCAGGATGCCCTCAACTTGAGTACCCTTCGTCAATTCTTCTAGTCGAACCATGTCGAATCATTTTCCTTATTTGCTGGGAAAAGGCATTGCATAGAAGATTTTGGCGGCAAAATCGCCCCCAAAAGCCTCAAATTCTTTGAGCTTAGGATCGAACAAGTCTTTTCATACACGGGATAAATACGGATCTTTGGCGCTAGCTAGAATGCGATCGAGGACTCGACTCGCTCTCGCTGCTTAGGTTACTGACTGCTGGCGCTAGCTAACCTTATTGCGATCGGTTTAAAAGCAGTCTTTCTAACAATTGCGGCTGCAAGTCCCAGAGGTTGGCGCAGGGTCTTTCTCTGGAATGAAAATCGTTAAAATTTGATGTGCTGAGCAGTTCTTATTAATACATTTGTACTATAAAGCTACTAAAATAGTATTATTTAATGTAGTAACTAGTTCCTATAGATATAATAAGGGAACCATCATCGTCAGCAGCGTTGTTTCCTGACCTCCATGAGTGGAGGCGGTTGAGGTAAACAAGCCTGCTGGTTTGCCTTCCATCTCACCGTTTAGCCATAAGCTAGAGGTAGAATCGATTAGTTGTTTCATTTGTGCCGTCATATTGCCGTAGCGCGTCGGAGAGCCAAAAATGACTCCATCTGCCGATCGCAGATCGTCAACGGTACAAATAGGAATGTCCTGCTGTTGCTCTCGTACTTGACGAGCCGCTTCGTTTTGGTTGATGATTTGATCGACCGCTTCAAATTCCTGAACGCGACGTAGCATCTTGGTCGATGATTTGATCGACCGCTTCAAATTCCTGAACGCGACGTAACATCACTTCAGCTCCAGGGATTTTGCTGGCTCCTTCGGCAACAGCTTGCGCCAGTTTTAAGGTATGACCGTACATTGAGTAGTAAACAACCAAAATTTTCATCATTCCTCCAAAATCGATCGCTTCAATTTTTCTGTCTAGTTATTGGGTCAGGTTATCTAAAGGTAGAGATTGCACTAAACTCAAAGTTAAAGGTGGTTGACTAATAAACCGAGCATAATCAGCACTCAGATAGGGACGGTACTGCTGAGAAGTAGCAATGTAAGTTTCAAAAAAAGCCACGCTCCAAGCTCCCAGATAGCCACGAGCCAAGGCGGGATCTGGACCGATGACTGATTCGGGAATGGGTAAAGGTTCGCTACCTGGATCGGATTTATCGGCAGCAGAAAAGTGGGTTCCACCTGCGAGTAAGAGAAGATATTTATTCCGAGCAGTCAGCCATGTAAAGGGTAAAATTTGTTCTGGTAAAGCAGGTGCAACTTTATCCTCGCTGCTACTAGCGATCGTCACCGGAATTTTTATTTGACTCAACCCAGCTTTACCAAAAAGGGAGCTACCAATCGGATTAATCGCGATCGCCGCCTTAATTCTTTTATCGCGTAAATTATACTGCGTGCGCGGTAATTCTAGCGTCCGACACTGAAGTAGTAGAGACAAATTAAAAGTCTCGTCCAAATTCTGACAGTCTTGTTGCAATTGGTCGAAATTCAACTTAGCACCTGCTAAAGCTAATGCTGTATAGCCGCCGTAGGAATGACCGACAACTCCAACTTGTTGTAAATTCAGGGCAAAAGATGGATCGGTGCGATTCAGTTGCGCCAAAACATCGAGCAAATAAGATACATCCAGAGGACGATTGATAAACTCCCTTGGAGGTGTCACGGCAGTAGCGCGACCATTCAGGAGCGATCGCAATTGTTCGGCATTGCTATTGGGATGTTCGGGAACGGCAACGGCAAAACCATAACTAGCTAACTGCTGGGCGAGATATCTAAAAGTATTGCGGTCTGAACCTAAACCGTGGGAGATGACAATGACTGGGAAGCGTCGGTGGTTGGTAATTGGTAATTGGTAATTGGTAAAGAGTTGTTGGTTGAGTGTTGTTGGTTGTTGGTAATTACTTTCTTGTCCCCCTTGTCTCCCTTGTCCCCTTGTCCTCTCTTCCCCCAGCTCGTCCCTGCTCCCAACTCGTCCCTGCTCCCTGGGTAAATAAAGATCGGCAATAAAGGCGCGATCGCGGCTGGGATCGTAAAGCTCTAAGGTGCGTTTCGTCCAAGTAAAACTTCCTCGTTGGCGCAAGTCTGGCAACTGGGAGAAATTGGCTGGCTGTTGGTTAATGGCAGCGGCAGCCGATTGTCTTTGTACCAGAGCGATCGCTTCGTTTGTGCGATTGATGACAGCTTGTAATTCTTCTACAATCTCTAAACTTTGCCCTAGATTGACTCGAATTCCATTTGTAGGAAACTGACGCAAGACATCGAGTAGGGTGAAGCCTTGGCGATTTTCTGCTGCGGCTAAGATGAGCGCCGAGCGAATGGCATAAAACCCTGGAAGTCTGGCTTCAGTTTGAACGATCTGTCCCAGGCGTTGTAATAAAGTTTCGCCAATCGAAGAGTAAAGAAATTGAGAAATTGCCACTGGAGTGAGATCCACTGGTGCAGTTAGTATGCTTCGTAGCCGCGCTAGTTGTGCGGGGGTGAGCCTGCGGGCGTAATCGATCAGTCCGCCCTGAATTTTGCCCGTTTTGGCAAACTCTGCCAAATCTTCGATCGCCACCGAGCTTTCAAAAGCGCCGTATGTCGCATAAATGCGATCGGCTGCGACTGCGGTTTGAACTCCCGTAGCTGGAAATAACAATAACGAAAGTGCAATTCCCAAAGATTTATAGAGTTTTGAGCTGAGAAGTTTTTGCAACACAGTTAAGACATAAACTAAAATCTGGTTTCGTACTCCACTAGCAGCCGACTCTCACCGCTCAAATTGGTGGAGCCACGTACCAAAATTTGGTCGTTGAGGCGATAAATTAGGTTGTAACGCAGGGGGTCATTAGCAGCAAATACTCGTGAGAGGGAGACAGAGAAATCGTTGGTGATGGCAAACACTGCCTCTGCTGCTAAACCGAGGACAGAAACGTTTTCTGTTGGATCGGTGACGATGGTAGGAAACAGGCGTAATTCATCAATACCTAAAGCCTCGCCAATCTCGGTAATATTGTCTTGGAAGTTGGACAGTAGGGCAGATCCCGCTATTGTGGCAAGCCCTAGGGTAGGATCTCCTCTACCCAAGGTATTGACAAAGGAACCGCCTAAGAGTGCGACGATCTCTGCTTCGCTGCGATTCGGTTCGCTGGTCAGTTCTAGATTATCCGCCAATTCACTCGCGGGTCCCTCTACTGCTGCTTGCACGCGCACGGTGCGGAAAGTGCCGAAGCTGGTAGCCCCAACGTCGCGGATCTCGCCAGAAAAAGGTGAAGTGGGAACTCGCCCAATGCCCGTTGTCTCCGGTACGGTTGCCACTAGAGTGACATCAAGGATGGGGTCTAGTCCTCCTTTGGGCGTGAAGCGTGCCGTCTGTTCTTTGCCCCGCGCTAAATTAAACTGAGTCGTAAATAAGTTGACTTGTCCCCCCGTCAGACGCACCACTCCTTGAGGACGAGGATTCGTTAAAGTGCCATTAATCGCCAGGTCGCCTTCTGCCTCAAAGCTGAGTAGGGGTTGACGGACGATCCGCACGTCATCACCGAGAATCAATTGCAAATTGGTAAATTCAATCGGAGATTCCTCTGGGGTGTTGCGATTTGTCGCTGTGCTACTTGTAGCCGTACCTGCTGCGGGCGTACCTGCTGCGGCAGTAGGAGTCTCTTCAGTTCCTCCCAAAGAGACTTGACCGTTCGCCAAGCGAATCTTACCGCCAATATTGGGAGATAGAGCTGTGCCTGTAATAACGACATTGCCGCTAACTCCGCCTTCATAGCGTCCTTCGATATCTACCTCTAGGTCGTTGAGCGATACCGTGAGGGGATTGGTTGCTGGCTGTGCCTGTTGGGTGGCAAAAATCGGTAGAGTTCCTTCAGCAGTAACTTTGCCTGAATTGTACTGCCCTGTAATGCCTGGAACCACAATGCGATCGCCATTAAATTCTACCGTCCCCGTGACGTTTCTCAGTGGTTCGGGCAAAGCCTCAGCTTTCAAAGTGGCATTCTTCACCACAGCTTCCCCCGTTATCACAGGTCGATCTAAAGTTCCCTGCACTTCGACATTGACTTGTCCCTGACCGTTAACCCAAGCAACTTGCTCGGTCAATAAATTCAATAATGCCAAACCTCGATCTTGTACGTTTGCTTGGATGCTGATTTGGTTACTATCGGGCTGGACGGAGGCAAACGGTAACGCTACGGGAATACTGCCTGTAATTTCAACTGGTTGAGTCCCTGTTATCAATACATCGCTGGCAAAACTCAACCGCGCATCATTATAGTCAAAGCTCAGCTGGGCTGTCTGAATCGGTTGTTGATTCAAGCTTGCTTCTACCAGCGATACCTCACCGATCGCTTGAGGGTTTTCTAGACTACCTGCTAGGGTGACGAGGGCATTCAACTGTCCGGTGACATCAAATGGTAATGCTTGTGGTAAGCGATCCAAAAAAGGCTGTAAGGTTGCTACGGGTACGCTGACGACTCGCAATTGTCCCGAAAGTTCCTCCCCTAGTTGTCCGGTAAATGCAATCAGTCCGTCACCGAGATCGAGCCGCAAGGGTAGCAGCGTCAAAACGCCATCTTCAAAAGTCCCTCTGGCAATTGCTTCATCGACTTTGTAAGTTCCCCATTGCCAATCTTGAGCGCGTAATTCAAAGTCAACATCAAGCGATGGCTGTAAACCTGGAGGTAATGCCCCTGTTACGGCAATTTCGCCGCTAATTGTACCGTTTAAGGCTGAAAGTGGTGGTAATGTGGCTGAAGCTCTTTCTTGCTGTTGCTGTTGTGCAATTAAAGCTCTAATTTCCGAAAACAGTCGCAGTTGGGCGAGTAAGGATTTTTCTGGTATACCTACAGATACCGTTGGTAATGCCTCTGCTCCAGGGAGATCTTCGGGTAACAAGCCACCTGCTAAGTCTTCAAAACCGAAAACGCTCAGTGCTTGCAAAACGTTTTCAACTCTGGCGCGATCGAAATTCGTTTGAAACTGAAATCGTCTGTCTCCTTGTGCTGCTAAATTTCCACTCACGGAAATGCGGCTTTCACCTTGTTGCAACTCGCCTTGGGTTAAAGAGAAAGCCCCTGCATCATAACGAAAGCGGGCTTGCACTCGGTCGGCTGTAAACCTGCCCGTTCTGGGTCGCGCAATTGCTAAATCTCCTACTACAGTAGACTCAGTGATATTTTCAGCTAAATCAATAACTAACTTGCCCGATAAATCTCCCCCGATCGCACCAATTTGCTTGAGGCGATCGCCTGGAATCACGTTTCGCAGTACGGCTACGGGAAAGTCTTGCACGTTAACAACTAAGTTTTCGCCTTGGGTTGCACCCCTAGCTACTGCCTGATTTCGCCGCACGAAAAATGAAACGGGGCGATTATTCTTATCCAAGGTAAAGGCAATTCTATCTTGTTTACCACTAACATCTAGTTGAGTCTGCTGTCCTGCCTGATAATTTAATTTGCCAGTCAATACCGGATCGAAGGCTAAACCGTTGACGCGCAAGTTTTGCAACCCTAGATTTCCAACCGCATTGGGAGCATCGGGAGTACCTGTAACTTTTCCGGTAAAATCTGCTTGTCCTGCTAGCGTTACGTTACCAGGGATATCCAAACCAAACTCTTGCAAGTCGTAATCTCGCGCCCGCACGTCTAAGTTAAACCCAGCAATTTCTGGCGCTGCTTGTTCTGGTAAACGCACGTCAACCGTTCCACTGGCATTCAGCCCTGATGCAGTTGCTTTTTGAACGATAATTCGCTCGCCATTCCACCTAACTTGAGCTGTTAAGGGTTGCTCGATAACGGCTAAACCTTGAGAAAAGCCTACTTGTCCTTGGGCTTGAATCTCGGCGAGATCGAACGAATTTCCGGTGACGCGCACTTTATTGGCACTAAATTGTCCCCGCAACTGAGGTGAGAAGGACTTAAGCTGCACTCCACTGGCATTCACAACCGCTTGAAAGGCGCGATCGCGATTAATTTGACCGTTTGCCGTTACCTTACCACCTGCAACCTGGAAAACAGCATCTCGAATCAGCGTATTTCCCTCGTTAGTAACGATGACTTGAGCCGTACCAGGATAGGTAGCTTCAGGTGCTTGCACTTGCGCTACAGTACGGATATTGCCAGGGGAACCAGAAATTTTTGCCGTTCCTGCTACATCGCCAATTTGAATTGGGGGTGTAGTGTCGTAAAGCTTGGCTATAGCATTCCCTGGTACGTTTTGACCCTGGAAATTAAATGCGACTTGAGGTTGAGTCCCTAACTGGATTTGACCCTTGCCTGTAATTTTTCCCCCAACTGCGGGAGTTGCTTGAATATTGGCAAAGGTAATTTCTGGTGTTGCTCCTGCTGTTGTCAACTGAAAGCGACCGCTAATATCTTTAAATGGAATGCGATCGATTTGGGCAGTTTTAATCGTGCTGACGGTTCCGCTTAAAACGGGTTTGGCGATCGCACCCCGCAACTGAATATCTGCTCTGAGAGTTCCCTTTGTCGGAAAGGGAGATTCAACATTCAGCGTGTTTAGCAGATTATTTGCGCTAACTGCTTTCACCTGACCTGATAAGTTATAACCTTTAAGAGTATTGAGCGACCCGCCGATTTGAACTGGAATTTTGCCATAGCGGGTTGTCACGTTTTGCAAGGCGATCGTCCGATCCGGTTTAAATAAAAGTTTCCCTTGGGTATTCGTAAATAGATTTGGCACGTTTTCAATTTTGGCAGTGACGTTACTCAGGCTAGCCGTCCCTGCGATCGCAGGTTGTTGTCCTTCGGGTTGTAACTGCACTCTTAAGTCACCATCAACCCGACCTGCTTGTAGGTTAATGGGTAGATCGATTAACCGACTAATCTCGGTGGCGAGTAAATTCTCTGCCTCGATATTAAGAGTTGTTTGTTGTAATGCCGCAGGGCGAGTTTCTCCAGATAGTGCCAGTTTGCCCCCTGTTTTCGGTTGACCAGTTAACTCGAACTGAATTCGTTCATTTTGGTCTAGAAAGCGGGCGACTCCGCTCACATCGGCGTTAGCGAAGCGGCTCCTCTGGAGCATCGCCACTGCACCTTTAGGTCTACCTGGGGCTGGATTTGGCACTAGGACAAGATCGGCATCTCGTACCCGAATTGTCTCCAACTCAGTTTGAATGAATCCAGCTCCGCCTTCTGGAGTTTTAATTTGAGTTGAAACCCACTGCCCGTTTTTTGCTTGTTCGACGTATACATCTGGCTGAACCAACGTCACGTCTAATTCCAGTCTCCGGTTAAATAAGAGTGGCAAAAGATCGAACTGGACTTCTACTGCTTCTGCTACTAATCGGTCGGGATCGCTGGGAGTTGCTGGGAGTGCTGCCGAACTAAATCGCAAGCTGTTGAGGGAAAATCTCTCTACTACCCCTATGTCTACAGGTCTTCCGAGGATCTGCTCTAAATTCCTTTCAACTACAGGTACTAACCTTCGGTTGACAAAGATCCAACCCCACGATACGCCCCCTGCAATTGCTACGAGTACAAACGCTCCTACAGCAAGACTGCTGCGGCTCAGTATGAGGAGCCACAAACGCCGACGAGAAATTGCTTCTGGTGGGCGACGAGGGGAGTGCGTCATCTTTATACCTGAATGGGACTGGATTGAAACGTGATGCTGTTTTTCAGCGTGGCAAATTTACTGCCCCACAACTTGAGTTCTCTCAGCAACAATTGCGGGCTGTTTCTGGACGTAGACTTCATACTCCTTAGCTGGACCTAAGTTAAATTCCCGCTCTAAATCTCTTGTGGTCAGCTTGCGGACATTTCCCGTAACTTGGACACGGCTACCTTCGGTAATATTCTTGGCTGGCGCGGCACTAACAATCAGTATGTCATCGTCCCCAAGCACTTCATTGTTGTCAACCATAAATGCAGTTGGACTGATGACTCTCTCAACATCTCCTTCAATTGCGACTGTGCGACCTAAGAACGGGACTGGGTTTTCGGTAATTTTTTCTAGATTGGGATTGAGAGCCACCTGCGTAGCAACGATAACGGGTTGTTCTCTAATTTGAGCTTCCAAACCAGGGTCTAGATCGAAGCCGTACTCTTTTTCTACGTCAACTATAGTCAAATCTCGAACTGTACCCGTCACCCGTGTTAGAGTTCCTTCGACAATTGGGACTTTATTGGCATTGACAACCAACACCTCTTGACCGTTAACAAACTCATCGCTTTGAATCGTGAAAGCTTGGGGGCTGACTTGCCTTTGAATGTCGCCGCTGATAGTTACAGTCTTGCCGATGAGATTAGAATTCGATCGATCTGCAACTTCGCTAGTGGTAGTAGCAGCTTCGCGACCTGCTGAGTCGGAGTTTGTGCCAGTACAAGCAGGAAGCACTAAAGCAAACAGTGCTAGGGCGATCGCTGCTGGAGTTTTGCCGAAAACTTGAGTGATGCGATCGCGATGAGAAGTTGTGTTGTTATTAACTTTGTTTATCATGGGAATCTCCTTTTGGTATTGATGAGAACCAATGTTTTGACGATAAGCCCCAATAGTGGAAAACTAGTGGAAAACTCAAAAACACTAACTTCAAACTCGCCGAAACAGATTAGCCCCCGCGTATTTCCAAGAAATTTGCTCTGGATCTTTGCTTTTCGACCATTCCACAAACTCTTTACCATCAGTTTCGTGTTGCGCGATCGCCGTCTGGTCAACTCCTAATCGTTCAGCCAATTGCTGTCTATCCAATAAATCGCTTTGGTTGTTGTTTGTAGATTGGTCTGTTGCATCTAGCTTTGAATTTTGCTGTAGTTGTGAAACCTGACTTTTCAAGTCGCTGACTTCACCCCTTAAGTTCTCCACCATAATCGTGAGGGGTTTGTTCGTGGTAGTTTGACAAGAATCTAATCCAAAGTAATCTTCTAGGATGAGATTTATCGCCTCAGCAATAGAGTTTAAACTCTGCTGCTCTTTAAACTGTTCTACACGTTGATAAAGCTGCGGGGGGTGGAAAACTTGGGTAGAAAGAAGATTAAATCAGTTACCAGTTACCAGTTACCAGTTACCAGTTACCAGTTAAGAGATGTCAGTTGTCACGGGCGATCGCATAGCATTTTCCGCGCCACGAGTGTTTACTTTGGTCAAGAGCCACTGATAACTAGTCACTGTAAAAGAGGTTGAACTTGAAACGCTCCCAACTACAGCGTTATGGTATTTCTATACTAGCCACCGCAGTAGCACTGCTACTAACACAATGGCTGTGGTGGCAGCTTCAACTATATCTAACTAAGCCAGTCGAGCCAAATGAATTGATTGCAGCTATTGCTAGCCTTGCTCAAAGTAGCGAACGACTTTAAAGGTTTTTTGTATTCAGATCGAATTACCGAGTTCTCCACCACTTTTCCACGATTGAAATCTATCCTGAATTGAAAGGAAGCACAAAACAGGATGCGCGATCGCCATTCCTAAATAGTATATGAGGGAGCCGAGAAAAATTTTGTGGAGTCAAACTAATAATTCGGCGTTAGTTCGCTTTTTACTATTATTTGCTTCCGGTTGGGCTTTATTACAGCTTTTATCTTACTTTAAAACTGTCATTTTTATTTTTGCATTTGCGGCAATTTTAGCTTTTTTACTTAGCTATCCTGTTCGTTGGCTCAGTCGTTTCTTACCTCGAATTCTAGCAGTTATTTCTGTTTTCTTACTCAGCTTTACGAGTATTACTGGTTTGATAGTTATAGTCAGCTTATCTGTTTTTTCTCAAGCCCAACAACTGATTCAAAGCATAATTTTGTTTTTAAATTCTCTTTTGCCATCAGTAGAGCGATTAGAAAGATTTATGCAGCGTTGGGATATGCAGATAGACTTAAATGTTATTCAGCAGCAACTACAAGAAGAAATCGCATCGTTTTATACTAGAAGTTTGACGTATCTTTTCATACATTCACAAGTGTTTTTTACTAATTTTTTGACTCTTATTCTCATGGCTGCTGTGACTTTTTTTATGTTGTTATACGGTCAGAGGCTTTGGCTTTTTGTCCTCAGTCTTTTACCTGTAAGCTCGCACAGCCGTTTTTCTAATCTAGTTGAACGTAAGTTTCTAGCTTTTATTAAAGGTCAGTTCTTACTAGTTTTATTTTTATCATTTACTACTTTTATGGTATTTCTAGTATTAGAAATACCATTTCCATTGATATTGTCACTCGCGATCGGACTTACCAATCTCATACCTGGAATTGGAGCGATATTGGGAATTAGTATAGTTTCTTTAGCTGTCTTATCTCAAAGTGTTTGGCTAGCTTTAAAAGTTTTAGGAGTTTGCTTTGTACTTCAGCAGATTCAAAATAACTTGATTGCTCCTAAAGTCATGCAAGATTCAGTCAATCTTAATCCAGTAATTGTTCTGTTTGCTATCCTGGTTGGGGCTAGAGTTGCAGGAATATTAGGAGTTTTTTTGGCAATTCCAATTACAGGCATACTCGCTAGTTTTTTTGAAATTGAAGAAATGCAGGCAGAATTATAAGTTTAACTGCGGGTTACGTAGTTTCAGATTAATTCACTTTTTGCTCTGGTTCTATTCGCTCGCTTGCTAACTGCTGAGAAACCCATCCAGCAAATCGATTTTCAAAATTATTCGCCATAATTTCCATGATATTATTTGCGTAATTCTGACCTGCCTTTTTATACTCCTTGAAATAATGATAGCCAAACTGACTTGTACCACCTAATTGTTCGCATTGCCTAGAGTGTACGAGTTCGTGAGCTAATAACGCCAGTTGACGAGAATCTCTAGGTTTGTACGAGCCTTCTAGATAAATCCGCTGACAATAAGTTTGAGCAACAGCATCAACTTGTCCGATATCTATTTTGAAATCAGCGTACAACCAGCCGTCCATCAGTTTAGCATTGTAGGCGATCGCCACGCGATCGACTAAATCTCCAAAATAGGGGCGTAAATACTGTTTCTGTATATCGTCTAATTCTTGACTGCTGCCATTATTAGCATACATCCACCGAGCCGCTGCTTGATATGCTACTACACCTGCTTGACCCCATAATTCTTCAGCAATTACTGTTGTAGATTCTCGAAAATGTGGATAGCAAGATAGATCGAGCCAATGACAGCGTTTGAACTGAAATACTTGAAGTTTGTAGCTCTGAAAAACTAATATAGTTAAGAATAAAAAAACACTAATAAAACTCAAGCAAATAATCTTCCTTCTTTTCATGATAGTAATTAAAATGACTAATGACCGATGACAAATGACAGCCATAACGCGCCTATCTTTTGAATCGGCTAGATTGCTATAGAATAGTTTTGCTCTTGAGAATAGCTATAAATAGTGCAAAACTCGTGGAGAATGGTAGGTATTGACGATGGGTAGTACGGCAAAGTATGCAAAAGCTCATTACTGATAACTCGTGGATTGAGCGGATTGCACGGTTTGGCTATGCGGTTAAAGGAGTGGTTTACTTCATCGTCGGCTTGCTAGCGATGCCTGTGGCGCTTGGCATCGGTGGCGAAGCGGCTGGGACGAGTGATGCTCTCCAAATAATCGTGGCGCAGCCATTGGGAAAATTTTTGCTGACGATAGTGGCTGTAGGTTTAACGAGTTATGCAGTTTGGCGTTTCGTTCAAGCGTTTGTAGATCCCGAACATCGAGGCAGTCAGGCAAACAGAGTTATCCCCCGCATAGGCTATGCGATTAGCGGCGCGAGTTATGCAGGTTTAGCCGTGACTGCCATGCAGATTGTTGCTGGTGCGGGAAGTCATAGTAGTAGTTGGAGACAAGATTGGACGGCACGCTTGCTAGCACAACCTTTCGGTCAATGGTTAGTGGGGATAGTGGGAGCGATTGTGCTAGGTATAGGCGTTTCCTTTACATATCTAGCCTTTACCAAGCGATTCCGCCAACGGCTGCAATTAACTCAAATGAGTACCGCTGGGGTAAAATGGGCGATGGGCATCGGTAGATTTGGCGTGACTGCCCGTGGCGTTGCTTTCGGTGTTATCGGTCTGCTGCTGATTCAAGCCGCCGTTCAGTCCGACCCAGATGAAGTTCAAGGGCTGGGTGGGGCGCTGCAAACGCTGGCAGAAGAACCCTTTGGTCGATGGCTTTTAGGTATTATTGCGATTGGTCTTGTCGCATATGCCATCCACTTGCTGATACTGTCACGCTATCGACGGATTAGGATTTGATGGCGATCGCATTTCTTTGCCTGCCAACTTATTCTAATATTTGGATTGACCGAGCGATCGCCGCAGCTCTACCCTCATATCTTGCTTTTAGCTCAGGTTGTAGCTTAATATCCAAGTCTTGTTCAATCTCTGCTGCAACGAAGTTGCGAATCTTTCCAGTCACTCGCACGGTCTTACCTGCATCAATACCACCAGTAGCACCAACAACTAATAACTCTTTACCACCAATTAACTCTTCGTCATCCAGCGTGAATGCATTTGGAGTAATAACTTCTGCTACTTTGCCGCTGATGGTGACGTTCTTATCAATAAATGGGGCTGGCTCCTCGGCAACTTCACCTGGCTCTGGTGTAAGGGTTAGTGCTATAGCAATAAGTACAGGCTTACCCCTAAATTCTGCTGCCAACTCCTGAGTTAATTTCAAATTAAACTGTTTCTCAATTTCCGATTTAGAAAACTGGCGAACCGTGCCTGTTACTTGGATATTACTATCATTAACTATGGGGGAACCACTGAGATTTACAACTAGTAACTCTGGGTCATTAAAGAAGCGATCGCCTTCAATAATAAATGCCTTCGGACTGATGACTTTTTCAATTTCTCCGCTTACAGTTACGGTTTTACCTATGAGTTGACTGTTAGGTCGCTCGGTAATTTCGCTTATCTTTGTGCCCTTCTTGGAACCATCCGAGTTAGTCATAGAGCAGGCAGTCAAACCCACTAAAAGCAACAGCAACAAGGCAATTGCTCTATGATTCCACAAAGCTTGCATTAAATTGCGATCGCAGGCGAACTCGCACTTAGGGAAGCAATTGTGACTAAGTTTATTCATCGTTATCCAAAATTTTTTCTCAAAATTATCGCTTTATAGACTACTCGATCTACTTCTGTCTTAGGGATGAAGAAGTTTCATCCAAAGTTAGACAAGATACATCGAGCTATTTTTGATTCGGTAACTGTAGCCATGACAGAACCGCGCCCCAGCAATATCATCATTAAGGTCTTTTTGGCAATTGCACTACTCTTTGGTTTCTTCGCGCTCGGCGCAATAATCAATTACGCTTCTCAGCAATTCCAACAAAATGAAATAGAGACTGAAAAGCCTCAACAAGAGCTATTAGATCGGTGACTCCTTTTACAAAGACCAGCGATCGCAGCAGATAAACCGAGGGTAACTGATAACTGGTCACTGGTAGAGGGTCACTGTATAAAGTTGCCGCTCTCTCCACCAGTTTTCCACTATTTAGATCTATTCTGACTTCAAAGCCAGTACAACCATTGATGTTAAGAAGAAAATTCTGGAGCGAAACTATCTCCTCCCTTAGTCATTGGTCATCGGTCATTTGTGAATTGCTCATGACCGATGACAGCTCTTATACATGAGTTCAAGTTGCCATACGGTAAAAGATTGAATCAGTGAGCTAGAAATGTTGCCACAGAGAAGAAAGGCGATCGCCAAACGCAAGTTTGCCCGTAAATTAGCTTCTTGGGTACTTGTCATTATCCTATTTCTCTCGCTATCGGGGCTTCCGGCTTCGGCGCGAAACACACCAGCCGATATACAAGTTGCAGTTTGCGAGGGTATTCTAGCTCTCTTACCCTACTGAGCGATCGCAATATTGGTATTTTTATTGCTACCAATAGCTTTAGTGGGATAAATGGCAAGCTATTGACTCAGTTTTTCGATCGCTATTTTCCCGCTCCACAGCAAACATCACCCAAGAAACCTCTGGCTCTAAGCGCAGAGCAGCTAGAACGATTCACTGGAACTTACCGAGATTTGGAATATCCTCGCCATACCTTCGCCAAGCTCACTGCACCGTTTGAACATATTAATATCAAGCAGGGTGACAACGGGACTCTACTCGTTAGCACTCCTGGTTTGTTCTTCATTGGTAATGCTCCAAAGATCCAATTAGCTCCCATCGAACCATTGCTATTCCAACGAGTCAATGATGATGCTTTCACAGCCTTTGAGCCGGATGAAAGCGGGTGGATTAGGTATGCATTTAATCCTCTGTGGGCTAAAATTGGAGCCTACGAGCATATACCTTGGTATGAAACAAGTTGGGTGCAGCTAGGGATTTTAGGATTTTGTACAGTCCTGTTTCTATCAGCTATCTTCGTTTATCCGATTAAGCCTTTAATTCAACGTTTGCGTGGCAAACGGTTTCAAGTAAAGCAATTGCGTTGGGCTTGGAGATTAGCAGGTTTAATCGGTACTTTAAACTTAGTTTTTCTGATTGGCTTTCCTCTATCAATTTGGCTGTATGGCTTTTGGCGGCTAGTATATGGCGTGCCTGCTGTAGCGATCGCATTTCTTTGCATTCCCCTACTCACCACTTTTTTGACACTAGGATTGTTTATCTTTACCGCTTGGGCTTGGAAAAATAATTACTGGTCTTTGGTAAAGCGATCTCATTATTCCTTAATTACCCTCGCTGCTTTGGTCTTTATTCCCTTTCTTGCCTACTGGAATTTATTAGGTTTTCAGTTTTAACACTTGAATTATTCAGACCGGAAAACAGGAAGTCAAGCTAACTACTTCTTCAGGCGTAATTTTGCCAGCGATCGCCATTTTCCCCGATTTTTCCACTATTTAATCTTACCGTCGATCGGTAGAGAGTAAGTAGGAGAAAATTGTGTTTAAAAAACTAAATAACGAAAGAGTGAGTTCTCGTTCGACTAAGGGCGGTTCGTTGCGGTTGTGGAGTGCTAAAGGAGCATTTGCCCTAGCCGCGATCGCGATCTCTTTACCTATAGGTTATCTCAATGCCCAAGAAGTCACGCGAACCATCAACAAAAACAATATCATTGCTCAGGCGGATAGAAGAACGCCACAAGAGCGACGCAACGTTACTTCCGAAGAGTTAGCTGATAAATTCAAAGCGTTGGTTGGTAAAAGGGTGACTGTTAGAGGTAGATTTCTGGAGAAAATTGGTAACAACACTTTTACAATTGCTGACGAAGAGTTTCTTGGTGTTGAGCCGATTTTGATCGTAAATCTTTCTGGCAATCCGCTAGATCTCCCTTCTAATGACATAGAAGTGCAAGCAACGGGCGTAGTGCGGAGTTTTTCGCTGGCTGAGATTGCCAAAAGATACAACGTGCAATTCGATCGCGCCACGTATGCCCAATACGAGAACGATCCGGTAATTATTGCCCGCTCAGTTGCCCCAGCACCAGAACCAGAGGAGATTACTAGCAACCCCAGCCCTTATTACAACAGACGGCTTGCCGTACCAGGTAACGTCCAGCGTGTCTATAGCCCTAATGCTTTTGTACTAGAGAACAATTTGCTGGTTTTGAATCCATATCCGAAACAGGCTGCTAGACCAAGAGTGACTCAAGGTGAGAGAGTAGTTGCGACTGGGGTGCTAGATCGGCTGGTTATTGCTGACATAGAACGGGAATACGGCTTTACTTTAGATGCTGGTATACGAAAACAACTGGAAGCTGACTACGCCGACAGACCTGTATTGATTGTCGATAACGTGTATCCATCGGCAGTGGACGAATAGTATAGATGGCGAGTGGGAGTAATCTCGCTCGCACCCAATCGGGTAATTTTTCCTAATTATTTTCCCCATTTATTCATCACATCTTTGACCAAAACTTCTTTGAGCCAAATTTGAACTACAATCAATAGCGGAATAGCAAGAAATAACCCTAAAAATCCGAATAAACTGGCAAAAATTACTACTGATAATATGGTAAACACAGGCATTAGATTCACCTCGTGTTTCATAATTAAGGGAACTAAAACTAAGCTTTCAAACTGCTGAATTGCAATATAAAGTAATATAACTGCCCCTGCCTTCCAAGGAGCATCAAGCAGGGCGAGCAGAGCTGGTGGAACAACGCTCAAAGTTGGTCCCACATTGGGGATAAACTCTAATAATCCGGCTAAAGCAGCATTGACTAAAGGCAGGGGTACTCCCAAAATTGTCAGCCCGATAAAAGATACTAAACCAATGACGACCATTGCTATGAGAGTTCCTTTAATCCACCCAACTAAGGATGCTTCAGATTCAGACAAAATTTCGTCAATTCGTCGTCGATAAAAGTTAGGAAAAGCTAGAATGAAAACTCTTCGATATTGGGAAGGGTTCACCAATAGCATGACGGTCAGTACCAGAAACAATAAAAAGCTCAAAACAACGGTAAGCGAGTTATTTAGAATGACAAAGAAGTTACCTAATAGCTGCGTTATCCATGCTTGAAGCTGTTGGGGAATATTTTCTAATACACGGAGCTGTTCAAAAATTGCTCCTGGAATCGTCGATTGCAGCCAATTCAACCAAGCCGCTATTCTTTCTGATGTTTGGGGCAGTACACCCAGTAATTGTTGTAACTGATCGACAATACGCGGCACGATGAACGCAAAAAAGCCAATAATTAGTGCTAATAAGACTGTAATAGTAATCGCGATCGCAATCCCACGCTGAATGCGGTATCGCTGGATTCGTCGTACAACGCGATTTAAAACTGTTGCTAAGACTACAGATGCAAACAACAGTAAAACAACTTGCCGAATTTGCCAAAGAATATAAAGAGAGATCGCCAGGGCAAATAAGCCGAGCCATTGACCTAAGCGCACAATACTGCCTCCATAGATTGCTTTTTTGAACGGTTGGCTCTCGCTGATTCCAACCTATACGAGCATCTCTTAGATCGGCGATCGCTCTTTAATGTGGAATCGCGCATACCCACGTTGAATGAAACTCGCCACCAATCATGAGGTGGCGGTTTCTGACTCCCACAACAGAAAGTCATATTTACTGGTCACTGGTCACTTTTTTCTGCACCTGTTAGCGATCTTTATCCACAATTGGACGACCTTCGCTATCTATATCTAACTCTTCTCTACGCACCTGTTCTTGGGTGCTAACCATCTCCTGCTCTACTTCTTTCCTGATTCTGACTTCTTCGCGCAAGACTGCTTCTTTGCGAATATCAGGTTTCTCTTCATAGAGATCCACATGGGCAACTTCTCCTTCACGGAAAGTGGCTTCACCAGGAGAAACAGGCTTGCCAGCATTGTCAGGAGTGGTTCGCTCGACGACTACGCGCTCTTTTTCGACGGGAACTGAAACTATTTGCGTTTCGGCTTCAACGTGTTTGCCAATCGATACTTCTCCAGCTTTTCTGCGGGTTTTGTTAGCAACTAGCCGTTCTTCATACAGTTTGAGTGTATCTTGGTTGCGATCGCCCATATTGTATAGGTCTGGTTCTTGCTCGTAGTTGTAGGTATTGCGATCGTAAGCCGCCCCAGCTACATAAGGCATGGATGCAGCAGATGTCTCTAAAGGTGTTGCCGTATCTGCGCGATCGCGATACACTCCCCGCACTTGTTCTTCATAGTCGTAATCAACCTTCAAATCGTCGCTGAACTCAGGCAGTGCTTCCGCTTGTTCTTTGGTAAAGCCGACAGCATAGACACGGCGATCGCCAGTGTCAATCCGAATCCGTCCTACTGGTAGTAAGACTTGCTTGCCAAAAATCCAAAAACCAGTGTCAACCACCAGATACCGGAAACGTCCTGATTCTTCAACGAGTATGTTTTTGACAGTACCAACTTTTTCATTGTCTAGATCGGAATAGACTTCATAACCTTTGATATCGTTTCCATCAAAAGCATCTTGGTAGTTTGTATCAAAATCTTCTAATTTGTAAAGAACCATTTGGTATTTATTTCCTAATTCAATTTGACTTAATATCAGGATAGAAGTTCGACTAAGATATCCATCTTTCTAAAGAGAGATTTGCACTTTTAAAAATTCAAATGATTTAGATGAAGATGAAAAAACAAAATTTGGATTTTTTATCAGAAATAATGATAGATAGATTGCGTTTATTTGCCGAAATCAATTTGATTTATTCCAAAATTACCAGCATTATTACCATATGTCCAGTTCTTATAGCTGTAAGTACGCTATCTTCGACGCTCACCTACATGGCGTTAATTTTATTCAACAAACTGACGGCTTTCAGGCTTTGTTACGAGAAATGGACAAAGCACGAGTTGAAAAATGCGTAATTTTTGGTTTGCCAGTCTCTAAAACATGGTCGGAATGGGAAAACGAGGAGCCAAACTACTATTTGTCTGACGAAGGACGCTGCTATTATTACTCCCTCACTGATGCGATTATTGCTCAGGCTTATATGGATTTAAGCGCCGACGATAAAAAGCGGATTATTCCTTTAGTCTGTGGGTTTTCTCCTGTCGATCGCTATGCAGATGTATCGTTACGAGGACGATAATCTGGGCAGTCGATAGCTCGTCTAGTGAGAACTACAGATGGATTTACAGCACACTTGAGATGCGGATTCATGCTATAAAAATGACAGTTTATACAAGGAACTTGATGGAGACGATTCAAGAAATCGCTAGCCAGGTTTTGTTTTCTTTTACGCGAGATCTGAAAAATAATTAGCACTCCTGTTGCTATTGCCAAGTAAACAGGTAAAACAATTCCTATATATTCAACCGCATTTACTAAATCTACTTTTTCTCTATTTAGTTGTCTCCCCTCTGGTTTTTCTGCGATTATATTTGTTCCCTGCAAACTTTTTGGGTTTACAGTTTCCGAGTGAAGGTTTTTCTGAACGAGTGTATTTTCCATCAAATCTTTGGCATTCATACAATTTGCTCCCCGATGTTAAGAAGTGTCAGGGCAGACGAGATGCCTACCCCACAAAACATTGCATACTAAGCACAAGGACAACAGGGAATTACTGCAACTGACTCAGATCCAAATTTGGTGGTAAGAGAACTTCATTTACTGCATGAATAATTCCATTGCTGGCTTGGATATTTGGTTGAATTACTCTGGCATCATTGACTGAAATTTGATTTCCATTTGGATCGATTTGAATATTTATAGGTCTATCGGCAAGCGTTTCCAATTCTCCTGCCGAGAGTTGTTTAGCAGTTTGTTGCCCTGGAACCAAGTGATACATCAAAATTTGCATCAGGACTTCACTATTTTCTGGCTGTTGCAACTTTTTCAAAATTCCTTGAGGGAGAGCTGCAAATGCCTCGTTAGTAGGAGCAAAAACTGTATACGGTCCTCGTTTTTGCAAGCTTTCTGCTAGTCCTGTAGCTTTAAGTAAAGAAGTTAACGTAGAAAAAGATTGGTTTGATGTTGCTACTGCAACCAAGTTATTTGCAGCTGTCGTACCAGAAGTTTGAGGAGTTTGAGTATTTGGGGTGGTTTGACTCACATTACTATTGCGACCCACAATATATTGAGTTGCTGCCACATTACTAGCTAGAGGTTGCACCTGTCCAAGCCGTACCAAAGCTTGATACAAGTGAGCTGCGGCTTCTGCCCGTGTCAGAGGTTGTTGGGGATTGAGTTGTCTAATATTGGGATAGTTGACAACCAGGTTAGCTTGGGTTGCGGCGGCGACTTCACCTGTAGCATAAGCTGGAACTGCTTCAGCATCTAAATAAGAAGTACTGATAACATTTTGGAGAGAACGGTCGGCTTTCAAATTCAAGCCATCTGCTAAAGCAATTATCGCCTGTAACTTAGTAATGTCTTCTGCTGGCTGAAAAGCTCCTCCAGGTACGCCTCCCATAAACCCTGTTTCGTATGCTTCCTCAATCGCCGCCGCCGCCCAGTAGTCAGGTGGGACATCTTTAAATCCAGGTTCAGCTAACTGCCGCACGCGATTTTGATTAAAAGCTTTTTGAATCATGGCAGCAAATTCAGCCCGCTGCACGGGTTGTTCTGGTCTGAAAGTGCCGTTGGGAAAACCAGTAATGATGTTTCTAGCTGCTAGGGCTTGAATAAATGGTTGCGCCCAGTAGTCAGCCCCAACATCAGAAAAGTTAGTCGTTGCGCTTTGAGTGGGGGATGGAGAAGCAGGAGTTGCAGAATCTTGTGCGAAGGCAGATTGAGAAATTGCGATTGGACTAACGACACCAACTGACACTCCGAAAGCTAGCAAGGCGGCACTTAAAGCAGACGAGCGACGAAATAAACTCTTCATGGAATCCTTTTTTGCGGTATTTTAGTTAAATTTGGATTATGTTTGATAAATTTAAAATCAACTTAAATAATCCACGAGCGACCTAGATCGCATCAACTGTTGAATCAGTTGAATCAAGTGTTGAAATAGCTATCTTCTTGAGGTTAAGTTGTAATAGTGGAAAACTGGTGGAGAAATTGAAGTTGTCTTTAACTGCTACTACGTAACTTACCGAGCGGCACAAACTTTATCGAGCTTGAAACAAAAACAAGTATCAAAAGTTATATACTGTTATCTATATAGCGTTAGGTTTGTCTCGCTTTAGATATCGATTTATAAAATTAAATGAATATCTCACACCGAATCGTATTTATTTGCAATTAACTTCTAGGCGATCGCAGTGAACGTTTCCATGTAGAGACGTTACATGTAACGTCTCTACATGGGCAATCGATTTCACAATTTATCTAGGATTGCCATAGCAATGAAAAGTTTTGTGAGTGAAGAAGAGATGCGTTAGTTAAGAAATAATCGATCCAAGTTTGCTTTATCGGGAGCTTGCTTTATTTGCTCCTCTAACTCTTCTAAGAGTTGACACAGACGCAGACAATAAGTAAAGCGATCGCCGTTTTTATCTTCTAATAAAGACTCGATCTCTTGAGCTAATTGCGAAGCTTGAGCAAAACCAAAACTACCTAAAGCACCTGCAAGTTTGTGAGCTTCTCGCACAGCCTGTTTTTGTATTCCATTGTCGAGCGTACCGCGACATAAAGCTTCCACCGCTTGTTCTAACACTGCAAGGCGATCGCCAATTCCTACTGTAAAAACTTCCCTAAACTTAACGACTACCGATAGAATTTCTTGTTGCATCTCATCCAAATTCGACGCAGTTGATTCTGGATGAGATGTTTCCGACTCTAGAGGTTTGAGGCGATATCCCAGACCGTAAACTGTTTCAATCAAATCGCTGGGCGCACCTGCGGTTTTAAGTTTGTGGCGCAAGCTTTTGATGTAAGACTTGATTGTATTTTCTTGCGGTGGGTCTTCTAAATTCCACAGGCGATCGACGATCGCGCTGCGGCTAAACGTGCGCCGAGGGCTGCGGAGAAACAACTCTAACAGCGCGTATTCTCTAGGGGTTAAATGTAAAATTTGCTGCCCGTATGTCGCCTCGCAACTACTTGGATCGAGCCGCAGATCGCCCCATTCTAATACTGGTGGTAAAGCGGTACTACCTCGACGCAATAAAGCGCGAACGCGAGCAATTAATTCGGGAAAATCAAACGGTTTGACGACGTAATCATCCGCACCAGCATCTAAACCCACAACTTTATCAGAGCTGGTATCTTTTGCCGTCAGCATTAAAATCGGTATGCGATCGCCTTTTTGCCTCAGTTGCCGACATAAACTCATACCATCTAATTTGGGCAACATCACATCAAGCAAAATTAAATCGTAACTGAATGCTGTTGCTAGTTCCCAACCCTCTTGACCGTCAGCAGCAATATCGACAAGACAACGCTGCTGTTGTGATAGCGTTGCGGCAACAGCTTGAGCTATGGAATTATCGTCCTCAACCACCAGAATTTTCATTGGCGATCGCCTACCTCTAGATAAATTGTTCGTGATAACAGTAGACTCTCTAACTCCACTAAAGACTTTTTTAGCTGCATCAAACATCTATCAAAAGTAACGCCAGCTTAATCTTTAGACAGATAGAATACTACATTAAATCTCCTCAATTTTATTGATAGGGATGCCCTACACCCCACACCCCACACCCCACACCCCACACCCTTCTTAAAGTTTTCCAGCCATTTTAGCCAAGCTCGTAACCACAGCCACTAACTCAGCCGCCCTAATTGGTTTAGCGACGTGAAGCTGAAAACCTTCTGCTAGAGCCTTGGTGTAATCTTCTTGCCTGGCATATCCCGTCAAAGCTACGGCGGGAATAGTTCCGCCCATTTGGGGTTCCAATTCTCTAATTTTCCGGATCAGCGTGTAGCCATCTTCCCCTGGCATTCCAATATCGCTGATGAGTACGTCTGGTCTGTGTTGTTCTATTACCTCTAGTGCCTTGCCCACTGAAGCAACAGCAATGACTTCTGCGCCTGACTCTTCCAGTACGACTGTAATCCACTGTCGCGCATCAGCTTCATCATCCACAACCAATACTCGCAAGCCACGTAGGGAAGGGGCTGGGGGTTGGAGGCTAGGGGCTGAAGGATTTTCTTCTCCTGTTTCCCCTGCTCTAGATACTCTTTCTGAAACGGGGAGTTCGATTGTAAATGTAGTCCCTTGTCCTCTGCCTGAACTATCGACTCGAATTGTGCCATTGTGGAGTTCTACTAGGTGGCGGGCGATCGCCAAACCCAAGCCCAAGCCTTTATTCGATCTCGCACTAGTACTATCTGCCTGACGAAAGCGATCGAAAACATATGGTAGAAAGTCGCGATCGATCCCTACACCTGTGTCGATGACTTGGATTTGAGCAAAGTTGGTAACTGGTAATTGGTAATTGGTAATTGGTAGTTGGTCTTGGGCAAGATTTTTGACATTTAACCCTTCACTTCGTTCGAGGGCAAGCTTTTGACCCTTCACTTCGTTCGAGGGCAAGCTTTTGACTTTTTCTAGCCGCACCTCAACTCTTCCGCCTTCAGGAGTAAATTTAATTGCATTGGAAAGTAGATTCCACACCACTTGTTGCAAGCGTTCTGAGTCACCCCAGATAAGTGGTGAGTGGTGAGTGGTGAGTGGTGAGTGACTAGTCTCTCCCTCAGCTTCCTCAGCCTCCTCAGCTCCCTCAGCTCTCTTCGCCGACTCCCGCACAAACTCCAAATCTATTGCTTTCTCATTTGCGGCTGGCTGTACGACTTCAATTGCTGCGGTGATGACTCTAGCGAGATCGACTCTAGCAAAATTGAGTGAAATATCTCCTCTGACAATGCGGGAAATATCGAGCAGGTCTTCAATCAGTTGCATTTGCAAGTTAGCATTGCGCTCGATTGTTTCCACTGCTAGAGCCGCTCGATTATCATCTAGCATACCCGACCGCAACATCCCAGCCCAACCCACGATCGCTGTCATCGGGGTACGTAACTCGTGGGAAACCACAGCCAAAAAATCATCCTTGGCGCGATTGGCTGCTTCTGCCTCAGCGCGGGCAGCTTGTTCGCGTACTAGCAATTCCTCTCGTTCTTCTTCAGCTAGCTTGCGCTGAGTAATATCTTGCATGATTTTGGCAAAACCCCGCAGATTTCCATTTTCATTTCGCAAGACGGTGATGATGCAATGAGTCCAAATGTACGTCCCATCCTTACGAATGTGCCAGCGATTCTCTCTAGAAAAGCCTTCAGCGATCGCCATTTGCAGCACTTGTGCGGGTAAGCCTTGCTGTATTGCTTCTGATGTAAAAATCCGTGCAAAAGGTTGACCGATAATTTCTGCCTCAGAGTAGCCTAGCATCCGCTCCGAACCGACATTCCAACTTGCAAAGATTCCGTTTGGGTCTAGCATGAAAATGGCATATTCGGTGACTCCTTCTACTAATATGCGGTAGCGTTCTTCACTGCGGCGGAGATTTTCTTGACTTTGACGTAAAAACCTCATAATTTTGTTCTGCTTCTCGCGCATTACGTTCGGCTCGGTGCTGAGTCGAGCGCAGCCTGGAGTTGAGAAAGCTAATGAATCCTGCTACTAGTCCAAATTGAATCAGCCCGACAATTCCATCTCGACCAGGTAACGACGAATAAAGTGGGGGGACAAAGAAGTGGTTGCATAGTACGGCAGCTAAAACAGTCGCCAGCAATCCTGGTCCAATACCACCATACCAAGAACTTACCATTACCGCAGCTAGGAATAGCGGATAAAGGTGAGGTTGGATCAACCCCCATACTAGTTGTGTTAAGAGAAAAGCAATGGCGACGGCAACAACAGCAACACCGTAGCCCTTAAGGTGACGGATCGAACTGAGCATATTCTGCGGTTTGGGCTAGCTTTTCTATGTTGGCGCAACAAGTTGATTCATGACAGGTAATTTCTTTTTCATCTTTATCTGCCCGACTTTTCCACTTTTGCGCTTTAGCTTAGGAATCGTAAGGTTCGTAAGACCTACGCCTTTTCTGAAGTTCGACAGTTGTATAGGTAGTATATCTCACACACACTCCTGCTCATTGCAGGCACTAACTTTAGAGTCAGCAGCACTTACTGTCTGTATGACTCTAAATCAACAACTCAGCAACATTCATCAAGGTGGCGATCGCTATCCTTTGAATAATTGCTTTTGTGTTGGTGCATCTGACTGGTTCGCACTGCCTGTACTTCTGTCGTGCCAGATGAGGCAAATTCAACCTCTATCTAGCGGCAGATGTTTTCAGGCGATCGCCCAATTCATATTTTCCGCCTCACTCCAGCACTAGCCTTGCGTTGGAGTAGTTTGAGTATCATCTTGTTTGTCGTCACGGCAGCAGCTATTAGTACCTTTTACCAAGTTATTCACGGATACAAGCGATTGTGGATTTTTGATGCCGCAGTCTATTCTGAACAAGCATGGCAAATTATGTTGTTTTTAGTTTATTTTGTAGCAATTCCTCTCGGTACGTTTATTCTCCACGAACTTATACACGGTTTGGCTTTCATTGCCTTTGGCGGTAAACCGCGATCTGGAGTAGGAATCGAATATTTTCTTCCCTACGCTTACACGACTGCACCGAGAAGGCGTTTTTCCCGCAACGCTTTTTTAGTGATTTCGCTAACTCCTTTATTTATCGTTAACGCAGCGGCTATACTTCTACTAGCCGTTTTACCTCAAGCACCTTGGTTAGGCTGGATAGCCATTCTCAATACTGCTGGCGCGAGTGGCGATATTTGGATTGCAACGCTACTGCTGCGCTGTCCGCGATCGGTTACAGTGGAAGACCGTAAGACAGGAGTAGCAATTTATGCGCCTGCTGATGTCGATACACGTTCCTTGCCTTTTCGACAACGCGACAAGTTTAAATCTACATTCCGAAAATGGCTAGATTTGACCGTTTTAGTGCTTGAACTAATTGTTTTCGTAAGTTTTCTCTTGCCTATCTTATTCGATCTTTTGAACGTGCCTTCATTCATGGTTGGCACGGATTCGTTACAGCTTTTGAATTGGGAGAATAGTGCGAAAGGATTTGGGATCTCGTTTAACCCGTGGTTATGGATAGCGATCGCTACCGTACTGAGTTTAGTCGGAGTGTTGTTTAAATCAATGGGCGATCGCTAAAGCTCATACAACCATTCTGTTCAAACGTTTTAACTCTCCACCACTTTTCCACTTTTGATCCTTAATATTATAGGGAGTAGGGAGTAGGGAAGAAGAAATGCGCTAAAAGGGTTTGAAGCTTAACTTCAATAATGATAGTTATGTCGAGAGTCGGAGTCCGAGACATGACATAATAAATCGATATTTCAATTTTTGTATTATTCTATTTCAATAAATCAAAACTTTTTCAGGCAAAAATAGCCAGCAACAACATTAACACAACGCTTAATCAAGTCGCAGGATGCTTGAAATTGAGAAGGAGAAGAAAATAGTGACAAGCAAACGAATTTTAGTTATTGATGACGAAGACGATATTCTAAAATTAGTTCAAACCTGCTTAGAAATTATGGGGGGATGGCAGGTAATAACCGCTCATTCAGGTCGGGAAGGCTTAAACTTAGCTCAAGATAACCAACCAGATGCAATTCTCTTGGATGTCATGATGCCAGATGAAGATGGCTTATCTACTTTAAAAAAACTGCAATCTAATACAATAACTAGCAACATTCCTGTTATTTTACTAACGGCTAGAGGGCGCTTTGTCGAGCAGAAATTTACTCAATTAGGTGTTAGAGGTGTACTCAACAAACCGTTTAATCCTCTAAAGCTTGCCGAACAAGTGGAAGCGGCTTTGACTTAAAATAAAAACATTGAGTGCGAACCTAACCAAATCTATAAATAGCAATAGCAATCTAAAAAATTAGAAATATATTATTTGTTGTTTGTTGAGATTTTGAATTCGATCGACATCACACTTACATGTTTAATATCACGAGAACGATCGTCATTTATCGTAATATAATTTACATATTAAATCAGTTCCATATCCTTCTAGAGGATGAGAAGAAAAGGAGAGCTGCATCGCTAGCATAGTGACCGATCGCAAGTGTGATGCAGTCTATAAAAACTCAGTTTTTGGCTAGAAACATCATCGGAAAATTTAGTATCGGCTGAGATATTTTCCGATCTGCTGCCGAAACGATCGCTCGTGCTTTAGTAGTGACAAGCTCGGTATTGGCTTCAAATTAATTCGCTAAGAGAGCTGTTGGATCGATGTAATGCTCCGTCTCAAGCGTTAGCCAAAGCCAGAACGCTGAAGGTGAAGTTAGTGCCAGGAGTCGCAGCCTAGTTAATGTTTAGTTCTTGCTTCCTCGATTCTGTTGAAGAGGCAAGAAAATTGCAAATACGAGCGGGCAGAAGCGATCGCATTTCTCCACGAGTTTTCCACCATTGCCATCTAAGTTGAAGTTAGCTCTATCTTCCAATTCAGAGCGAGTTAAAGCTAGTCAGAATTAATAGGCTTACGGTCATGGAATTGAAAAAACGGCGTGGGGAGACAAGTAAACAAATTTTCCAGCAACCAATTTTATATTTAGGCATACTTATAATTGGTAGTTCTGCGGGATGCGAATCTTTAGGAAATAGAGAAGTCCAAGTCCAACCTTCACCTACCCAACCGACAGCTAATTTACAAAACAATCCTAACTTTGTTGCTGAAGTTGTCAAAGATGTAGGACCCGCAGTTGTACGAATCGATGCTACCCGTACAGTAGAAGTACCCACAGCAGTATATAGCAATCCTTTGATTGAGCGATTTTTTGGGGAAAACTTCTTTCCGCCTCAAGAGAAAGTTCAACGCGGTATCGGTTCGGGATTTATTATTAGCCAAGATGGTCGCATTCTAACTAATGCCCATGTGGTAGAAGGTGCGGATAAAGTATCAGTCGTGCTAAGAGATGGTCGCCGCTTTGCTGGAAAAGTTGTGGGTGCAGACCCAGTTACAGACGTAGCAGTTGTTGATATTGAGGGGACAAATTTACCTACAGTTGAGCTGGCTAATTCCGATAATATTACTGTTGGACAATGGGCGATCGCCATTGGTAATCCTTTAGGTCTAGATAACACCGTAACTCAAGGAATTATCAGCGCCACAGGACGCAGTGGTTCAGATATTGGTGTCAACGACAAACGACTTGACTTTTTGCAAACTGATACGGCAATTAATCCTGGTAATTCTGGCGGACCTTTGCTCAATGCTCAAGGCGAAGTTGTAGGCGTGAATACTGCTATTATTGGCGGAGCGCAAGGTTTAGGTTTTGCCATTCCGATTAATACGGCACAAAGAATTGCCGAGCAGTTAATTACAACTGGTCGAGTCGAACATCCATATATTGGCGTGCGACTAATTGAATTAACACCGGAAATTCAGCAGGAAATTAACCAGAGTAACCCTGGTTTTAAAGTCGAGCGCGATCGGGGAGTTTTAATTGTACAAGTTGCTCCCAACTCTCCCGCAGCTCGTGCTGGTTTGCGTCCTGGTGACATTATTACTCAAATTAACTCAACTGAAGTTCAAACTGCTGACTCTGTACAAGATGCTGTAGAAGCAACAAATTTAGGCAAATCGCTACAGATTACAGTCAACCGTAATGGCTCGACTCAACAGCTAACTTTGAAACCAGAACAGTTACCATCTCCCTCCAGATAGAAGCTCTTTGATTGTAAATAGACAACTCTACTTCTAGGCAATTATTTTGTGTTGAAGATTTTTCTAAATTAATTTGGCATCACCTAATAGGAGAAAATCATGTCTGAACTGCTCCAAACTTCGCTGCCAACCCCAACGAAACAAAGATTTGCAGCAACTTTCCGCGTTGTTAGCCGCTTTAGCTTCTGGATACAGTTGGCTTTAGCTAGTACTTCCGGTATTGCTTTAACATTTGCAGTCTTTAGTCGCAGCCTCAGCGTAGCAACAGAGAATGCAGCTATTGGTTTAAGTATCTTTCTAGCCGTCGTTGGCGTATTACTCGCAGTCTTTAGAATATTTTGGGCATTTCGAGGTCGTGTTTTAGCTAGACGCTTGCAGTCACCAGAGCGCGAATTGCATCCGAGAAAAGAAGAGGTAATTCAAGTTTTGAAAATTGGCTTGATTGCGAGCTTCATTGGCATGTTGTTAGCATTTATCGCATCGGAAGTCAGCGCTATCTCAATACTCTCACAAGCTTTAGCTGTACCCCAAGGTGTAGCTGTGTACCAGCAGGGAAATGTCATTCGTTCTCTCGATATTCTTGTCATCTTAGCGAATGTCAATCTTATTGGGACTCACTTAGTTGGTAGTCTTACATCTTTAGGACTACTCGAATGGATAGACTAAGCAAGTCAAAAGTTAAAAGTCAAAGGGAGCAGGGAGTAGGGAGTAGGGGGAACCCATACTTTTTAAGTATAGAATTGAAATATTGATTTCCAACTGTTTCGTGCAACGCATCTCAACATAATTGTTTTTTTAAGATGCGCTTGTAACTCACAACGCGCATTTTTTGTACAACTCTGCTCCCTGCTCCCCTATCCCTACTCCCTCTTGTCAATTACTCCAATTGGTTTAGTTAAAGTCTATCTAAAGTAGTAACTGGTGGAGAAATTAGGTTTCTCCACCAGTTTTCCACTTTTTGAATCTAACCTAAAAATAGGTTCAATCAAAACGGTTGAATTCTACACCAGTTCAAACAATTGAACTTACACCCCCTAGTTGGGCGCTCAACTTTTTCTCTTGACTTCCTAGGACAATCAACTCTAATTGCAAACGATCGTTTCTCTGGCAGGCTCTCCCACTTGAATGAGGCTGGTAGTTATGCATACGCGCAGTCTATTCGATCGCCCAAACGGCAACGTTAGTTGAAAAAATGGCTTTACTAAAACTGAAAGATATCTATCCACAGATGATAAACAGAATGAGAGATTGTGCTGTTATTGGATTTGCTGTATATGCAAATGAAGACGAAAAAGTTGGCACGGTCAAAGATATTTTAGTTGATGAAGACACGGGAAAATTTCGGTATCTGATTGTCGATCTTGGCTTTTGGATTTTTGGCAAAGAAGTTTTACTCCCAATAGAAAGAGCGCGAGTTAGTGCGATAGAAAGCAGAGTAGATGTTGAAGGATTAACAAAAGAGCAAGCCGAGAATTTACCCCAATTCAACGACGATTTGAAGCTCGATCGCGACTATGAAACTCGCGTTAGCAATGCTTATCGCCCTGCACATAACAAACCTTCAATTCAACCCGCACCGATCGCACCAATCGATCCAATGGTACTCAATACTACAGCAACTTTAAATGAGCCATCATGAGTTGTTTTGTTAAAAAGTAGCAAAGGCGATCGCTTCTTTTAGCTAATGCAGATTGCCAATAAATAAAATCAAAAAACCCAAAAAACTTAAAATCGGAGTTACAGATGCTTAAAAAAAATAGAAGTCAACCAAAAAAAATAGTAGGAACAGTCTTTGGTGGCTTACTAATTGGTATACCAGCAATTCCTCTAGTGGCATCGGCACAGGGATCTCAAGTACTCAATCCTTGCCCGAGAATCTACTACGAAGAACCTTTCAATAGTACACGTCTGGCTCCCGAAGGCTGTCCGCCTAATGCTGCAACTAGAATCGTGCAAGGACAAGGTACGCCTGAAGTTACCCGTCCTAGTGCTAGGTCAGCAGATCCTTACTACACCCCCAGAATGCGCGATCGAACGAACCCGCCTGTAACACCGCCTCTACCAGAAAACCGCTCCCAGGCAGTTGCTAAAATCATGTCGATGGACGGCAATGTAGAGGTGAGAGTGAAGAACAATACAAACGCGATCGTCACCTATGAAGCAGTTGGGCATACACAACGCCGAGTTCTGCAAGGTGGAGAAGAAACTGTTTTACGATTACCCGTGCCTGTAACCGTGACTTTTACACGTCAGGATGATGGTTTCGTGCAAGTTATGCCCATGTCTGCATCTCAGGATGGAGTCTTAGAGGTAGCGTTGGATGAAGATGCGAACCCTCGCGATCGCAACCAGGGTGTTCTGAGAATTCAAAAAGATGGTCAAGTTTTCTTGAACTAATTCGCTTCCACAAAGACTAGATAATTCGTACCCAAAATTATCTAGCACCAGTCAAAACTGTATCTAAACATTTTGACTTATGACTTTTAACTTTTGACTTAACTAAGAGGAGTAAGGAGATTTTCTCAATGTTAAATAAGATCTGGAATACTAAAAGCGCGATCGCCTTAGCACTAGCCGCGATCGTTCTTCCCGCTTGCACGAATCAATTAGAGACAAATAGACCAGCAGCTCCCACAGGAGAGACTGCAACAACAAATGCTCCTACATCTCCAACTGGAAACGTCACTACAGAGGAAGTGACCGACAACACAAAGCAACTCATCGGTAAGACTGTAACGGTAAGAAGCGAACCCGTGAGAAAAGTTGGTAACAACACCTTCACAATTAGCGACGAGGAATTTTTTGGCAACGAAACAATTCTAGTTGTTAATGCTTTAGGACAGCCCTTAGCTCTACCTACTGACAATACAGAAGTTCAAGTCACAGGTGAAGTACGTCAATTTGTCGTGGCTGATGTCAATCGAGACTACGATTTTCTGGACTTGGAGCCGAACTTATACGTAGACTACGAGGGCAAACCAGCAATTATTGCTCAGTCGATCGCTCCTGCACCCGAACCAGGGGAAATTACTTCAAATCCAAAACAGTACTACGGCAGAACGCTGGCTGTAACGGGTGAAGTTGAGGAAATACTCAGTCCAACTACTTTTACTCTGGACGAAGACCAACTGTTTGGTGCTACCGACTTACTAGTATTAGTGGCAAATCCTAAAACAGGCAATACAGCAAACACAGCGGTTAAAGAAGATCAGACGGTTGCTGTAACAGGTGTACTGCGTCCCTTGGTCGTCGCTGACCTCGAAAGAGAATACGATTTCAATTGGGACGAGGGTTTTGTCAGGCAGCTAGAAGCAGAATATAGCCAAAAGCCCGTACTTGTCGTTCAATCTGTGTACCCGTCAGCAATTCCCAGAGCAGCTAAATAAATTAACTTGAGACAGACGGCTGTTACTAAATCGACCGATCGAAACAGCGTAGATCGAAACAGCGTAGATGATACAAGGGTGTATCTCTACGTTGTTTATGTATTTAGATTTTTATACACTCAGAAAACAAGAAACAAAGTTAGAGTGTAGCAAATTAGGCAAATAGCGATCGCAGCATAGAAGAATGAAATTCAGATGAAATGGTTGTCTTTCATTTGAGAGAAATTGTGATTACCTCACGAGACAGAGATATAAATTTTTTTTCAATTTATAGACTGACAAAATAAGCATTTGAACGGGAGGATTTTCTGCCTCATCAACAATATCAAACCAGTATTGATGCTGCGATTCACTGCGCGAGGAACTGCGAACACTGTGCCGATGAGTATCTGGGTTCTATGCCAGAATGCGCTCGTCTGTGCCGCGACTGCGCTCAAATCTGTTGGACGAGCGCGGGTTTTATGAGTCGTAGTTCTCGCTTCATTCCGAATGTCGTCCGTGCCTGCATCGATATCTGCGAAGCCTGTGAAGCGCGAATGCGAACAGCACGATAATCCACACTGCTAGAACTGTGCTAAAGCTTGCCGCAATGCAGTAGAAGAATATCGAAAAATTTCAGGTATTGCCACAGCAAGAGCATAATTCAATGAATTCGTAATTCGTAATTCGTAATTCGTAATTAAAAAGCAATAATTACGAGTTATGCGATGTGCTACTTTCTCTTGTTCCCCCCTTTTCAAGGGGGGCTAGGGGGGATCTTTTCGCGATCGGCATAGTTTTCGATCCCCCAACCCCCTTAAAAAGGGGGCTAAGAAAAAAGTCACGCATGGGGTGAGTTAGTAATTATAAGTGGGGTCAGCTAGATGACAGGAGATGGTAGTTGAAAAACCACACCGCGAATTGCTCGGGTTTATAGCACAAAACTAGCGAATTTCTTCTCGCTTATCCACAATCTCGACTTCGGGCTGAGCATCTCTATCTATGTCTATGGAGGAGCGATCGCTCACAGTCTCTTCTCTATACGTTGCTGTTTGCCGATTCATCGGTGCAGGAGTTGTACTAACATTAGCGCGATCGCCGTCAGACATATTGTATACGTTCCACTCTTCGACACCGCGATCTCTTAACAGCGAACCAGCGCGATCGATCTCTGAGGGCGTACCTTCGATCATCACTAAGTAATCACCTTGAGACACTCGCTGGTCGTAAGCTTTAGCGTCCTCTTCGGGAATTCCCAATCCGGTCAGCGCACCAACAATCGCACCTGCTGCTGCACCAATGCCAGCACCAGCTAAGGTAGTCGCTACAGTACCAGCTGCCAGAAATGGACCTACGCCTGGAATGATTAAAGCTTCCAAACCTACTAATAAACCACCAACGCCACCTAGAGCAGTACCAGCTACAGCACCAATACCAGCACCTTCTGGAGCTTCATTATCACCGCGATCTTTCATTTGGTTGCGGTCTTGTACGTCAATACCTGCAATCTCTTCGTTGCGGTTTGCATCTTTAGCCAACACGGATATTCGATCTGTCGAAAAACCTGAATCTCTTAATGCGTTCAGTGCGTTTTCAGCTTCTCTACGGCTGCGAAATACCCCAACTGCACGTTTGTATTGTTGAGTTGCCATTTTTCCTCCTAATACTCAAATAAATACATCTACGCGATCGCCACACTAGGATAAACCTAAGACCTTCAAATAACAGCCTTAGCATATTCTTCTGCTACAAATAGATAAGGCTCTGCAAGTTTTGCATTCTTAAAAATTTTGTCAATCTGAGTAGTTAAAGTTTAAATATCGCTACTCACAATTTGTCTTCGCTTGCAGTCTCTTGGTCAAGACTATCCTTCTTTGACCAGTCTAGGCTTTAGGTTTGCAAACTGCTCAGACTAGGCAGCAGCCTTTTTTTGCTGGACTAGCAGCCGATCGCGTTATTACTAGTCTCTTTGCTAGAGCCAAAATCTACATCAGTCCATAGGTTTAGCTTGAGTCTACCAAAAGAGAGGGATAGGCTCAGGCAACACTTTTCTGTGACACGATACGTAACAAAAAATCTGAAAGCATACAGTTAGTTCGAGCGATAAATTCAATCAGGAAAAAATAAGGTATAAGTACAAGTGAAGTTTCGCTTGATTTCGATTCTACTTCTCCACTTGAGCGGGATTTGGCTGTGATTTATTTCATCGTAAAATGCCCGAACTCGAATCCCAAGAGCGACATTAGTATCGGAGAAATACAGTTTTCAGCTTTGGGAAGTGGTAGCTCTGGGTGGGGTTTATCTCGTTTGTCTAGCCATGATGCTCTTTGGCATTTTGAATGTTATTTAAATAGATTTTTATGTAGAACTCTAGCCCAGGAAGATTAGCGTTCTCCCCAACTTTTCCACTTTTTTAGTTCAAGCTGGAATTAATCTTGTTTCTCAAGCTGGAGTGCGATCGCTCAAGCACTCATCGAATTATGTCTAACATTCCTCGTTCCCATCGCCCTTGGTTTTATCCGTTAATTACGTCTTCAGTCGCAATTGGTGTAGTTGTTGGTGCGCCTCAAAGCGCGCCAGCTGCTCCTTTGTGGGAATTACTGCTTCGCGGCGCTCAAGTGTATCAACTTTACAATGTTTCCGATAAAGAGGAAGTTCAACTAGGCAAGCAGATTAATCAACAGTTAATTGGCGAACAGTTTCAACTTTATAATAATGCGCGGGTCAACAATTATATCGATCGCATCGGTCAGCGGTTGGCAAAAAACAGCACTCGCCCTGACATTCCCTATACATTTCAAGTTGTCAAGGATGACAGTATCAATGCCTTTGCGACTGCTGGCGGTTACGTTTACGTCACCACAGGCTTGCTCAAAGCCGCAGATAACGAAGCCCAACTAGCGGGTGTATTGGCACACGAAATCGGTCACATTACCGAACGTCATTTAATCGAACAGATGCGAGAAACTGCGATCGCACGCGGTCTAGCTTCTGCTGCTGGACTAGATGAAAGTACGGCGGTGCAATTAGGTGTAGAACTGGCTTTGCGCCGTCCCAACAGTCGCTCAGATGAGTTCCAAGCTGACGCAAGAGGCGTGCAGACTTTAGGAAAAGCTGGTTACGCTCAAGTGGCGATGATTAACTTTCTCGAAAAATTACGCAGCCAGCGATCGGTTCCCACATTTTTGAGTACTCACCCAGCAACAGGCGATCGCATTGCCAGACTGGAAAAAATTATCGATTCCCAACAAGCAAATCGCGGTCAAGGTTTAAATGAATCTTACTATCAAGCACAAACCCAACCATTGAACTAGTAGTGCCATATTGTGACTCTTACTTCAGATAGAAAAAATCACAACTTTCATCCGCTTGCATAAGTGTAGCAGTCTATAAATTTCCGAGGTAATGTCTGAGTAATAGCACCATTGGCTCTAGCTATGGAGCAGCAAGTTCTTTAGTTATCGTATTAATTTGGTTTTTTTTTCAGCTCAAATACTCCTATTGAGAGCAGAATTTACACAAGTTTATACTCAGCGATACCAGTCCAAGTAATGGCAGCAATTTTAATGTTTAGACCGAGATCCATATGCAAATGTTTCCTTTGATTTGTTACTACTCATAGCACTCGAACTAAAGGTCAGGACATTAATGCAGCTTTTACCCTTTGCCTTGCAAGGTTTTTCCTTCTGCCGTCTGCCCTGGAGCCGTCTGTCTTCTGCTATAATCCCGAAGGAATCGCTCGTCCTTAAAAAGAGAGATGCTATAGCGATCGATTAATTTATTAATCGCTCTAATTTTTAGAAACTTTCGTTTTTTTACTCTATTAGAAAATTTCCAATTCTTTTAATAACGAACAATTTATTGTTAAAAAAAACTTCGGTCTTTAGATAGGTGCGAATATCAAAACTAATGCCGTAGCAGCGCGCAAGTATTTACTGAAACTTCGTGATTTTCAAAAGATCGAAACTGGTATTTAAACCTGTCCTGACATAAATTTGTCTATAATATAACTTTGCATTTAAAAAGTCAAAGCTCTGTTCAAACAATAAAGTAGATAAGTCAAATACAGTTAATTCATAGGTTATAAATTATTTTTACGATATGCGATCGCACTACTAATTGTTTGTAACTAATACAAATTTCTATGGAAGAATCTTTAAAAACTACTGTTTTGCTGAGTGAAACTGTTGTTGCTGGTATCTTTGCTCAAGTAATAGCCAGCTATCTTCAAATTCCTAGCATTGTCTTCCTACTCTTATTTGGGATTCTTCTGGGATCGGACGGTTTTGGTTTTTTACATCCATCGCTATTGGGTGATGGTCTGGAAGTACTCGTTTCGATGTTAGTGGCGCTAATTTTATTTGAGGGTGGTTTAAATCTACAGCTACGAGAGTTAAAAGAAGTTTCTAGTAGCCTGCGTAATCTCGTGACTATAGGGGTGCTAATTACCTTAATCGGTGGTGCGATCGCCGCTCGCTGGCTGAGCGAGTTTCCTTGGTCAATTGCTTTTCTTTATGCCTCGTTGGTAGTTGTCACGGGTCCGACGGTCATTCAACCACTGCTCAAACAGGTAGGTGTAGATCGACAGGTATCGACACTTTTGGAAGGGGAAGGCGTTTTTATCGATCCGATTGGTGCAATTTTAGCAGCGATCGTACTTCATTTAGTTTTAAGTGGAAACGTGGAGTTGTTCGTCTCAATTGAGAGTCTGCTCGTCCGTTTAGGCATAGGTGGAGCAATTGGTGCAGTTGGAGGCTGGTTGCTTAGCCTGATTCTTAGGCAGGACAGCTTTCTGTCGCAAGAGTTGAAAAATTTGGTGGTTTTAGCTAGCGTTTGGGGCTTGTTTAGTCTGGCACAGGTAATACGCGGCGAATCGGGTCTGGTGGTTGTCGTTGTCATGGGTATAGTTTTACGCGCTGCTTACCTCCCCTCTGAGCCATTGCTGCGTCACTTTAACGAGCAGTTGAGTATTTTAGCTAATTCGGTTTTATTTATCTTGCTAGCGGCAGATTTATCGATCGCCAGTGTTTTCGCTCTAGGTTGGGGAAGCGTCCTCACTGTTCTAGTATTAATGTTTGTGGTACGTCCGATAAATATATTGGTTTCAACTTGGAATCAAGGTTTCAACTGGCGACAGCAGTTATTTTTGTGTTGGATTGCTCCGCGTGGAATTGTGGCTGTTTCTTTAGCTTCTTTGTTTGCGGTGGCGCTGACGAAGCAAGGCATCAATGGCGGCGATTCGATTAAAGCTTTGGTATTTTTGACGATTATGATGACAGTTTTTTGTCAAGGACTAACAGCTCGTTGGGTTGCCAGCCTGCTTAATCTCCGCATCAGTCAGGTAGATGAAGGGCGATCGCAACTAGCGAGCGAAAATGAAGTCAAGATACCAGAAAATAGGGGTAAGATTGGTCTTGCTTCCGAATCTATCGATTCATAATTAGGATTCTCCATATTGCAATACTTGAATAATGGAGCGATCGCGATTCAGCACGCCTTGAAAGAATTTTTAGTTCAGTTTCTCAGCCAGCGAAAAGCCCGTTTCAGTTCTTCTTTTCCGTTCTCCTGATACCAACGACCGTGAGCGAAAATCACTTTATTTGGTTCCCAAGCAAGCATTTTGTCAACTGCTGCAAGTGCTTGTTTTTTCCGACCCCAAAAAGTGAATCGCAGATCGAGAGGGGCTTTCCCGTCCGGATCTAACGAACCAGCAAGTCTTGCTACAAATGCAAAAAACTTGCTCGCCTTTTGTTTTTCAAAGTTTTCAATTAAGTCAGCTAGGATTATTGTTTTCGAGAGCTTGTGAAAGAAAACCACCTCTTCCATAAAGCGACTTCCGCGCACGATCGCTTGGTCGATCTCATTTGCCCAAGCTGGATCGGGTTCTGAGTCTAGTTCGCGATCGAACGTAATATTAAACCCCATCTTTTTAGACCGTTCTCTCACACCTGGCGAAGCCCATTTGATGGCTTGAGGATATACTTGTCCCCATCGCCCAATGGAGGCATAATGAATTTTGTTTGGTGAAATTAAATGCCGAACGATGCCTAAAGCATCAATTTCTGTCTTGAGGCTGTCTGTGAGGTGCGTTGGTGAATGGATAAATAAGTTGCCATTAGCCAAACGGATGACAGTCATGCGTGTAGGGAAGGGAATGTTTGTGCCATAGGCTTGCATATAAGCAATCGGTCCATCGACAATCCAGATATTTTCATCGACTGACTTGAGGGTGTTTATAGGTTCATAAGTTTGCATATCTACTTGGTTCAATACAACCAGCTCTGATACTCTGGATTTGCATCTTTCATGTCTTGGTACAGCCAAACCATGCGATCGACAAACCATAGTTTACCGAGGTAAATCAGGGCAGTTCCCAATAGAGTAGACCAAATATGGAGAACAACCAAACCCCAGATTGCAAAAACCATACCCAAGGCAGAAACACTAGTGAGAATGTTGGGTACGTGACGATGATGCTGTGGTACGGGAATTTTATCGCGGTTCAACCAGACTCGTTCGCCAAAAACTCCTTTTGAAGCCCAATTATTAGTTGAGCGCGGTTTGGGAAAGATGCGTGGATTTAACCAGATCCAAACAACTGCTATGGCAACCGGAATCAGCGACAACCAACCCAGCCAAACGCGACTCCAAACTGCCAAGATGAAAAGTGGTAGTGCAGTAGTCACCCGCGTCCATACACTCCAAGGGTTAGCATGACGCGCCCAAGCGTCTTCGCTCATGTTAAAGGCTGCGGCAATTTTTCTTTCCAGAGTCATGGGAAGATCTCCTTGCTACCCTTGACTATTAGTTTATTGTTTCCGTTCTACCTTTGGGATTTTAGCTGTAATTTACAAGCGCGATCGCGCTGTTGCACGGATATATCCTCGCTATCCACCATCCGAGTCATATCTTCTCCCAAAACGGCTGGATTACGCTCTACAGTGGTTCCATCTGCACTGTGCCAGTAGTCGCGCTGCTGCTGGAAGGGCATCAGGAAGAGATGCTGTATTTTGTTGTCCTGGGAGTCAGAATAAGCGGGAATACCAATGGTAATTTCTGAGTGTGGTATGTTCAAGCGCAAGGTGCGATGCAATCTATCCCACCAAGGAAAAACAACAGAATAGTTAGATTTGGTTTCCTGCTGTACCTGAGAGTGATGGATGCCGTGCATTCGCGGTGTCACTAATACCAAGTTCAGCCAGCGTTCTAACCATAGGGGTAACTTAACATTGCTATGGTGAAAGAGTGTATTAACTTGGAAGACCAACTCGTAGATCGCATAAACTCCAGCAGATACTCCAATCAAAGCAACTTGAAGCACCCGAAATCCAGTAGAGAAAGCAATTTCGATAAAGTGAAAGCGAAATCCCGTGGAAACATCCAAATCTGGATCGATATGGTGGACGTTGTGAAACCGCCACAGCAAGGGAAATCTATGGGTAGCGCGATGCCAATAGTAGAAAGTTAAATCCATCAGTAAAAAAGCGATCGCCCCTTGCACCCATACAGGTAGTTCCACAAGATGAATTAGTCCAAAAGTCTGATGCTGCGTCCACTGCAACATGAATGAGGCAGCAGGTTGCACCATAGTTGCATTTACGCCAAAGGCTAGGGCAGTCACGCAGAAGTTGATGGCTAAGCGTCCTATCCACCAGTTTTTAGCTTGGCGCAGGGGGTCGATTCTTTCTAACAGCAAAAGCAATAAAAATACTCCGGCTGTCACGATTGGAATGTAAGACATTATCGTTAGCCTTTTGGCTCAATTTCTTTAATTGCGCTCTTAGTAATTTTATCGCGATCGCTCTTAAGGTAGAGTTCGTACTTTCTCCACGAGTTTTCCACTATCTCTGTCTATCTTCTAACTATAACCAATTGAATTTGGCTCAAAGTTGATGTTGAGGAGTTTGGATAGATCGCATGACTCTTTACAAATCCCTTACGGTTTAGCTCGGATTACAGTTCAGTAATTATCTCAGCGACAGGGGTATGTTGGACTGAGAAATAAAGTTAGAGCAAAATCTGCCCTGCTCCCATTGGCATAAGGTTAAATGCCAAACAGAAAGTTATTGGTATGGAGGAAAATTTTTATGAAATATTCAATTGGATTATTGAGTCTGGCGATCGTCTCTGCAACAGCTCCACCTGTGGAAGCACAACAAATTCGGTCTGTTCAGTTTAGCTATCCTCAAATTCTCAGCAGCAGGGCAGTAGGTAACACTCAATACATTACTTTGAATACTGGAGCTTACCAGCCTTTGTCCTACCTAGAAATTCTTCCGATGTCCAATGTTGTCGAGCTTACTAAAGGTAATATTCTCGTTACAGATCGATACGAGCGCGTCATTAATACAGACGTGTCTCAAATAGGCGGAGGAATTAGAATTAATTTTGAACGACCGATTCCCCCGCGCACCACTTTACGAATTGCAATGGACGACGTGTATACTGCACCGCGAACCAATGCCAGAGTTTACAAATATCGCGTGTACGGTAGGCATATTGGTTTTAATCAAAACATTACCTACGGTATAGCTTCAATTAATACTTATTAAATATTTGTTCGTACTAGTGACGTTTGCCTAAAAGGAGATAAACAAAGTAATATTTACGTCCTATGCATAGAGATAAAATATTAAGAATTTGCCAGCAAACTATGAAAAGAATTAAGTACGTTTTATTAAGTTTATTAGGTTTAGTTAGTGCAATTCTGATTTGGGGTTTGCTCGAACCATACCTAATTGACGTAGAACCACAAGTTGCAATAATTCCCAATTTACCTGCTGCTTGGTCAGGGCAAAAAGTTGCGGTTATTGGTGATTGGCAGGTGGGCATGTGGTTGGACAACACTCCTACTATTCATCGCATTGTTCGGCAAATAGTTAAAGAACGACCCGCGATCGCGTTGATTATTGGCGACTTTATTTACTCTCCTGGCGAGAACCCTAACGAAGAAATTAGTAGGGCGATCGAGCTTGTTCGTCCGCTGCCTGCCTCTGGTATTCCTACCTACGCCGTATTGGGCAATCACGATTATGGCATGAAAGCAAAAGATGCTCCTCCAAACGTGACTTTAGCCGCTAAATTAGCTGAATCTCTGGAAGCGGCAGGCGTGCAAGTGCTGAAAAATGAGGCTGTAGAACTCGTACCGTCTCAAGGTCAAAGCCAATCGTCAGCTAAAAGCGATCGCATGTATTTAGTAGGTGTAGGATCGCATTGGGCTAATGAGGATAAACCAGCAGCACCACTGGCTGAAGTGCCGGACTCAGCGCCCAGGTTTGTGATGATGCATAATCCCGAATCTTTTGCCCTATTTCCCGCCAACACTGCACCTGTGGCTGTAGCAGGACACACCCACGGCGGACAAATTCGCTTACCATTCACTCCAGAATGGTCTTGGCTGACTTTTAGTAAGCAAGATCGGGTTCATGCAGACGGCTGGATCGATGGATATGGAAAGCCAGGAAACCAGCTTTACGTGAACCGAGGGATTGGTTTCAGCATCATACCAATCAGAATCAACTGCCCACCTGAAATCACTCTGTTCACACTGACACAAGCCCGCGAATCTACCTGAATATTGTTACATAAACTCTAAACTTTAAACAGCTTAAAGTAAATAATAAGTTGAAAGTTGAAACAGGGACTCACCATGTCTATTCGATGGAAAAAAGTAGATAATAAGTTTTCTTTAAATGAGCTTTTCCTTTGAAATATTGTTATAAAGATTTGCAAAATAAAGATTGATACAAATCTATTTCTTTAGAACGAGATTGCAAAACTATCTTTGTAGCTAAAGAACGATCTATTTTAGATTGATAAGTATATAAATTAATAAAAAAGTAGATACATCAGGAGAAGATGAACGATGCGACTTTCTAGTTTTTCTAAAATTATTGGCATCAGTGCAATTGCAGTAAGTGCCACAATTCTACCGCTAAATCTACCTGCTAACGCCCAGATTATTGCACCTGAAGTCGAGCGTGAAGACATTTATGAAGATGATGATGATGGTTTTGATTGGGGCTGGCTGGGATTGATTGGTTTATTTGGTCTGGCTGGTCTAGGGGGTAAGAACAAGCGCCGAGAACCCGTGGTAGAACGAGACGCTCGCTTAGGAAATCGGATTGAAGATCGCGAACCTACTGCATATAGAGATCCCGATTCAATGAATGGTATTGGCGATCGCGAACCTACTGCATATAGAGATCCCAACCAAAGCGATCGCACGGGTTATCGTTGATAGCATTTTTACTTGATGTTGAGAGCTTCAAAAATCCAGATAAGACTTTCAGCATCAAAGCTCTGAATTCGATCGGTTTTTAGCAAAAAAACACTTAAATTATGATGAGTTTCAAACTACCTAAAATTGTGAGTGCTAGTGTCCTCATCTTGAGTGCAGTAGTTTTAATTTTCACTTTGTATTCCTGTGCGCCAAGACCAGTAACTCCCGTTCCTCCAACCACAGTTGCGCCAAGAGTGGTTTATACTGATGGCGGTTTTGACTGGGGATGGTTGGGATTAATTGGTCTATTTGGTCTAGCAGGTTTAGCAGGCGGTAGGAAGCGGAGAGATACTACTCGCTAGTAAGAAAGTTAGAGCATGAGCTAGTTTTAATAGCTGTAAGGAGATAACTTTTTGTACCTAGAGTGAAAGGCTGAGTTTTCTTGCCCTTGTTATCTCCTTCTAAATTAAATAGCCTGCCTACCTACGTGTAGATTAATAGCCATGATATTCTCTGCGATCGCCAACAAGCTAGCCAGGAAAATTCCGACAGTAAACCAGTTGAGCTGATGGTACATATCCCTTAAAAGGAATGGAAATTGGAACCCAACCATTTGCTCCTCTACCTGTGAGTATGACTCTCCGACCACTAGAGATATATCCGACCACTTTACTGTCACTAGAAGGTTCTTGTCGAGCTGAAATTCCTCGATTGGCAACGACTCGACGGCAACTGCTGGGTGGTGGGGCTTTAGCTTGACAGCGACCGATCCAATCTGCATAGACATACCCCTTTAAAGGAGCAGAAATAGGAACCCAGTTGTTGGTAATCCCGCCTGCAACTTCTACGTTACGCCCGTAGGCAACGATCCCAACTGCATTACTATAAACTGTGGGCTTTTCTCGAACGTATAAACCTCTTTGGGCAATGACTTGGTGACAACTATACGACTGTTGAGCTATTTGAGTTCCTATTATAGATGCCAATGTACTGTTTGAGCTGGAAGACGTACTATTTTGCAGTTCAATCGCACTGACGGAAAGCATGGGAGTGACAAGAATTGCTGCTGTTAAGAAAGGTATTGTTAATGCTGAATATTCTTTTGGGCTATTTTTTTGACTCATAAATACCATCCTACAATTGACAATTGAAGATTTTTGATTTGTGCCGAATGAAACATACTCGAGCTAAGCCTTTAGATAGATGTTTACTCGGTTTGCTTATACCCATATATATTCTGCTCGAAAAAAGTGCAGATCTCGTGGAAAAAATAACTTTATTTTCTCCCCTAGTTTTCCACCTTTTTAGTTTTTAATGGAAGCACGCAATTTATTTCCTACTTATGTCTTTCTCGAACTTATGAACCTCGAATTATTAGCAGGAGAGCGAGAATGCGCTTTTTCAAAAAATTAATTTCTTTAGCGTTGGTGTTGCTCGTTTTAGTTGCCATAGCCGTGCCAGTCTTAGCTCAAGCTCAAAATCCCCTTCTGCCTGATGCGATTAAAGCAGCGCCAGGTCAGCTTGGGGTGTAGTGACGCGACAGGTTATCTATACCGTTGCAGACATTACTTCAAAGGTGATTTAGGGAGCGATTTTGAGCTACATTGCCCAGAAGTGCAGCGAGACTTTGAAATACGAACCCGCGATCGCCACTTCACGACGATAATAAGTTCATCAATCGCAGCGAAATCGAACTCTGTGAAAGAAATGGCATTGTAGTTGTTGTCCCTGTACGGGTGTTTCGCGATCGTCTACCCAGGCTTGCTGCAACGACACGCCATGTACGTGCAATTGTACGCTTTGATAAGGGAAGTCATAGTTTCCCTGCTGCTCCCATGTCAGTTCTAAACTGTCTTCATACTGAGTCAGAGTGAAGCGATCGCGCCGAGATTCTCCATAACCATCTCCCGCGTCAGTGTATAGGGTGTAGGGTGTAGGGTGTAGGGTGTGGTGAGTTAATTGTGAATTGTGTTCACGAAGTGTAGCGATAGCGTCTATTGTGAATTGTGAATTGGTAGTTGCCCCCTCAGCTTTCTTCATAGGTGGGTAAAGGTGAAGAATGAGTTGCCGATCTTCTTCCATTGGTAAAATACTTCCTGCCTTTACTAATAAGGGAATTTGTTCGAGTGGGGAATCTAGTTCGATTGTCTTTCCTCCTTCGATCGCCGTATCGTTCCAGAAGTTGTACCAATATCCTTGAGGTAGGTAAAGCGATCGCGATTGCTCTTTTTCTTGGACAACTGGACAGACAAGCAGCGCGTCACCCAAATAAAAAGCATCTTCTATATCCCAAAGCGAGCGATCGCGGCGATCGCCCCAGAATAAAGGACGCACGGGTGGATATCCTTTTTGGGTTACTTCCCACGCTATGGTATAAAAGTAAGGCATCAATCGGTAGCGTAACTGTAAGAAGCTACGGACGATACTTAAATAAGGTTCGCCATAAGTCCAAGGTGTACGCGGAGCAACGCTAGTGGAACTGTGGGTTCGGCAAAACATCAAAAACGTTGCCATCTGAAACCAACGCAGATAGAGTTCGGCTGAGGGGTTGCCTTGAAAACCGCCAATATCGGGACCAGTATAGGGAATACCTGATAATCCCAATCCGACGACTGTTGCTACTGTCTGGCGCAATGCTTCCCATGTCGAGATGGTATCCCCCGTCCAAGTCCACGCATAACGCTGTAATCCCGCCCAACCCGATCGCGATACGATGAAGGGGCGTTGTTGCGGTCGATATTGACGAATGCTTTCGTAGGCAGCTTCAGCTTCTAGTAACCCGTAGACATTATGCGCTTCGCGATGATCGCCCCCCCTGCCTTCCAAACAATGTTGTGCGACTTGAGGTAAGGAGGGATCGCCCCAGGAAACGAATGCCGCAGGTTCGTTCATGTCGTGCCAAAATCCCGCGACTCCTACATCCAGCAAATAGGCATATTGACGGCTCCACCACGCCCGCACTTTGGGGTTAGTAAAGTCGGGGAATGCCATCGCGCCCGCCCAGACTGAGGCGATCGCTAGTTCTCCGGTAGGATACGTGCAAAAGCCATTTAGGACTTGTCCCTCTAAAAATAAATTACTTTTACGACTGAACTTAATACCAGGGTTGTTAATGGCAATTAATCGCACGCCTGTCTCTGCCAGTTCTTGAGTGAAACTGTCGATTTTGGGAAAGCGTTTGGGGTCGATCGTAAAAGCGCGATGTCCGACTTGACAATCAATATCGAGATGAACGGCGCTTAACGGTAAATTGTAAGTTTGAAACGCCTTGACTTCTTGGCGCACGTTTGCTTCTGTGCGGTATCCCCAACGCGATTGGTGATAGCCTAATGCCCAGCGCGGGGGTAGCGGCGCACGTCCTGTTAACTGGGTATAGCGATCGCTTAGTTGTGATGGTTCGCCAATCGTCATGTAGTAACGCAGAGACCCACCAGCAAAGTTGGCGATCGCCATGTCTGCAAATGTAAATTCAGCCCGAAACGAGTTTTCATAAAAAATCAGGTAACTGCCTCGATCGTGCAATCCTAAGTAAACTGGAATGCAGATATAAATTGGATCTGTCCCTGGCGCATACCTACCACCAGGATCTCGATTCCACATCTGGTAGGTTTTAGGCTTTTGTAGCTCGTCCTTAGTAGCGCGTAAATTTAGAGATGATGCTCGTTCTCCTAATCCATAAATGCGTTCTTCCGAGCGCAATTGCGATCGATGCACCCATTTTTCTCCTTGTCGCTGGGGTGGTAATTCTATTCTGAGGATTTGCCCCGTGCGATCGCAGAATTTGAGGCTGCCATCTATACCAACAGTCACGCTCAATGCATCACTGGCGATCGCCCAACCGTTACCTATTTCTGATAGGGTTGTTTCAACAGTCTCCCAGTTGCGATCGACAACAGCATAGGGGAGCGGTGGCAGATCGGGAAACCAGTTCACTCGTACCAGATCGGCAGTGAGAAAAGAAATTTCTAGTTCAGCTTGCTTGAAATAGAAATATGCACCTCGGTCTATTGCTTGAGCCTGAAGTAATTTTCCAGGTTGGATAACCGGATTGGCAGATGGATCGGGAAGATATTGGCGCTGGAGGCGATCGCGTTTTAAAGAATAGAAAAATGCGTGCGGTATATACTGGAGAAAAAATAGCGACTTGAAAACGTAATTTATTTGCAGCGATAGCTGTTTGAAAAATGTCATGATGTCAAAATAATTTGGACTTATGAACTTGCGTTCGCCCTAATTACGAACTTCAAGAGAAACAAAGGGCTTCTTTTTCTTGACTCTCTATAAATTACTTCATATAACTCAGAATTTTAACTATCGATTGCGATTTACTGAGTCATTCTTGTCAGATTAATTACTGAGTTGTTGTCGTTCTTCTCCTCAAAGAATTAATTATCCATCTATCTAAGGAGCGATTCAATTTTAAGCCTACTCTTCTATACATAGTTAATGAGAACATTTACTTAGATACTACAAATAACGAGCAACTTCTAGGTAAATTTTGCGCGATTGAGAAGTCAAGTGTTCTTAGCGCAACGAGCGTATTGGGTTATTACAAAATAGCCAGTAAGTTACAAGGAAGGCGTATGCAATTTTCCTCACCCTATTTAACAATAACTAATCAACTGGCATCATTGGGAGTCAAGCCCAAATATATTACGGATCTTGATTCGGCAACGACGGCATTACGTGCAACTGCTAAATTCTTGCATGGCAAAGAGTTGCGATCGGGGGGCTTTGCACCATCTCTTGCCGCTTCAATCACAGATGCCGTTAGCTATCTCCCTAAAGAACTTGGGAAAAATCTGTCTACTCGGTCGGGCTGGCTTAGTGCCTCCTCGCCCAACGTTGTAAACGACGTGCGGGCAGAAACCATGTCCCAATGGGTAGTAAACCAATATCCTCAACGGCGTTATCCTGCTGCCGTCATTGGTTCTTCTAATGGTGCTGCCGTGCATCTGTGTGCCGCACTTGGTATCCCCTGGTTGCCGCAAACACTTCTCATCTCTTTGCGACACCCCGTTGACCCCGATGAACCAAAACAGGAACTAGAGTGGGCTAAAGCACCAGCCCAACAACTGCTAGCAAAGAATCCCGATTTGTGCGTGTACCAAATGCACGACCCGAACCAAGATCGCTTAAAGGTTCCTCGCGTCACTTACTTTCGGCTGAAGCGCACTCGTCTCGGCACGCAATTCCAGCAGTTTCTCCAGCAGAATTTAGAGCCAGGGGCGACGCTATTCTTACTTGAGTGTCAATATAGCTGGTTGTCCACACAAGTTAGCGATCGCCATGTCTTTCAATTTGGTGGCAAAGGCAAATTAGCTCCAGATGATTATTTTCAGCACAGCCAGCAGATCGCTGACTTCCTGCAACAGAACGGATCTCAACACCGATATTGGGAACCGCCTACCCCAGATGGTAGATTGCCAGAGTCAGAGTGGGGGTTTGAAGGGGCTTTACGCGACGATGTAGAGCAGTTCGCCCGTCAGCACGGCTTTCGCGTTCGTCGGATTGTTTTCGATTTTCCCCAAGATCTGAGTCCGCTAGTTGCTGACTTATATCGCTGGTGGTATCAGGAACGGGGTCTACCAAGCGATCGCCTCTTGGTGGAATCGTTCGTTTACCTTCAGCCTTGGTTGGCGTTACGCCTGGGATTAGTGCCATTTTGGACGGTATTTAACGATCGCATGTCGGCAGAGCGGCTCAATAACTATTTAGATACTGCCAAGCCCTACGATGAAATTTACATGACTTTGTTCTCGAATGGTTTGAAAGCACTCGGTCAGGCTTCCATTGAAGAATGGCAATCTATTCTCAGTCGCGCCCGTACTCGCGGTCAATTTATTGGGGTAAACCAGCAGACATATCCTGGAGATTTAGCATCGTATACTCGCCACTACACCGATTTGAAGAAACTTGAGGAACGCTACCCAATACCAGAATCGCTGACAATACAACAACTCGATAAATTTTTATCGCAAGCAGGCGCGCGCTATCCAGTGCAATGGATCGATCGGTATTGTCAGGTTAACTGATTCCACGAGTTTTGCACCTTTTTTCCCTAAAATACAGCAGGCGATCGCAACTGAATTGCAACAACAATGACAAAAGGACAGAAGTTATGAACTCTAACAAAAAAGCAAAAGTTGCTAGATGAAATCCTCAGAGAAACACGTACTCAATCGAGAACGACAGGAGATTTTGCAACAGCTAGAAGACTGGCTGGAAACACCCATGCTGCTGTTAGGCTTCGCGTGGTTGGCGTTGTTTGTCGTTGAGTTAATTTGGGGTTTGACTCCGTTACTCCAAGCGATCGGTACAGTTGTTTGGATAATTTTTATTCTTGATTTCATTCTCGAATTTACCCTAGCTCCACATAAACTTGCCTATCTTCGACGCAACTGGCTGACAGTTATTGCTCTACCACTACCAGCATTGCGCCTGTTCCAGTTCGTGCGCGTTTTACGGGTGCTAAATACTGCAAGAGCGGCTCGTGGTATTAGGTTGCTACGTGTCATTACTCGCACGAATCGGGGGATGCGGGCGATCGGTGCTAGTTTAGGTCGTCGCGGTTTCGGATATGTTGTAGCAACAACGTTGGTAATTACCCTAGTCGGAGCAGCAGGGATGTATGCGTTTGAAAGTAATATTCCCAACGGTGAGGGACTAAATGACTACGGCTCGGCACTCTGGTGGACGGCAATGCTCATGACTACGATGGGTTCGGAATACTGGCCCCAGACTCCTGAAGGGCGAGTGCTTTGCTTTTTCCTGGCGCTGTATGCTTTTGCCGTATTTGGTTACTTGACAGCCGCGATCGCCACATTTTTTATCGGTCGCGATGCCGATGATGACGAGGCAGAAATCGCCGGGGCTAAATCTATCGCCGCACTACACGCCGAAATTACAGCTTTGCGTCAAGAGATTCAGGCGCTATCTCGTCAGCAATCGGAACAGTAAATTTGGTGACTCATCCGTGAACGAACTGAACACGGAGCTAGTAAAACCTGTAATAGCTGCAAATGCTCCTACAGCAGCGACAATACTTCTCCTGTCTCCTTTTTTCGGAATTTCGCTGAAATCTCCCCGACTTTTCCACTATTTAAATCTAACTTCAAAAAAAGAGGCAGTTAAACCGAGTAACTGTTGTTCATAACTCCTGTTTCAACAAATGCTGGCGTTGCGTGTCTTATGAGCGATTTAGTCAAGATTTTCACTAGGAAATGGCTAAATCGCCAAAGCGATCGCGCAACGCTCTTTATTACTCAAACACAACATACTGAGGCGATCGGCACTATGAATAGTATTTTTTCGCGGCAACTTTCGCTGAGTCTAGCATTGTTAGCACCAATAGCCACAGGTGTCGCTGTCTTTGGTAGTGGGTTGTCAGCACAAGCACAAACAATGACTCTCTGAACGATAATAGATTCAAGTACTACAACGGTTTTGACATTTACGCGATCGCATCTAAATAAAAGGATAACGTGCGTCAGTTACTAATACAGGTTCCGCGTGGCTGTGGCAAACAAGTGTTGGCAACTGCCAAAGCTTTTGACGGAGCGAATTTAACACTAATTGAAGCGACTGGGAACGATGGCGCGATTGACTTAGCGATCGCCCACATCTCCAATAGCAAGGTTGAGGAACTGCTGGGAGAGTTGCAATCTTTGCCGCAACTACACGTCACGCTGATCCCGCAGGGAGTGATGGCGCTACAGCCACCACCAGAAGAAGCACCGCAGCAAGTCACAAATGTAGAACTTCGCAGCCCGATTGAAATCTTTCTGGCTGGTTTACAAAGCGTCGGTTCGTGGAAAGGCTTTTTAGGATATGCGGCGGCTGCGGGTGTGGTGGTTTGGATTGGCTTGTATACAAATACGAATTATCTGCTGGTTGCCGCGATGCTGATTGCACCGTTTGCAGGTCCAGCAATGAATTTGGCGATCGCCACAGCACGGGGCGATCTAACTTTGCTCAAGCGTAGCATCATCCGTTACTTTAGCGCCCTGGGCGTGACAATTTTAGTTGCTCTAGCACTCAGCCTGATTCTGCAACAGGAGATTCCCACAACTCAAATGGTGCAAACGAGCGAACAATCTTCAGTGGCGGTATTGCTACCGTTAGCAGCTGGCGCAGCTGGGGCGCTCAATCTCGTACAATCTCAAAGAAGTAGCCTGGTATCGGGTGCATCAGTAGGAATGCTCGTCGCTGCTTCGCTTGCACCGCCTGCCGGACTCGTGGGGATGGCTGTGGCGATCGGCAGGTGGGATATGGTCGCGAGTGGATTGTTCGTCCTCTTGCTGCAACTGGTAGGAATCAATTTGACTGCGGCGCTGTTGTTTCGCGTCTTTGGCTTGTCCACAAAAGGTTCTCGCTATCGGCGGGGTAAGCAATGGGTGTTTGCGGCTACTCTGGCTGTGACTGTGGCAGCTTTGGTAGGATTATTAACTTGGCAGTTGAGCAACCCACCAGAATTTCAACGTTCTACCCGCGCCCAAAGAGCTACGGCTGAAATTCAGCAAGTGGTAGAAGCAAATAATACTACCAATTTGGTTGAGGCTAATATCCGTTTCACTCGCTCGGAAGTTCCAGGGCAGAATACGCTGCTGGGTGTGGTTTACGTCCAACGGCGATCGGGAGTCACCGCATCAGGGGAGGAAATTCGCAATACGCTCACCCGTCAGATCCAAACGCGCTTATTAGAACAAGGTTTTAATGTCACACCGTTGATTGATGTCAATGTCTTAGAAGCACCCTAAAACTTGAGCTATTCAGCCCCTCAAGCACTTGTGGAACACTATGACTATACATCTGCTGGAAATATCCGTTATCGATCGCAGCTGAAACAGGAGGCAACAGTTGGAGCAAGTTTTTAAATTGATTAGCTTCAATACCGAAATCGGGCTAAAGGTATTATTCACGCTTGCCTTCCTGATTGTCCTCTGGCTACTGCGTCGCGTCGCGAATGCTTTTATCAGAGAATCAATTCGCGATCGCTACAACGGACGGATTTGGTTCTGGGCAGGGCAGGGATTAAATTTAGTTACAGCAGTATTGTTAATCTTAGGGTTGCTGGAAATTTGGTTTGACAACCCCAATCGACTTGCTACTGCTATCGGTTTAGTCACAGCAGGTGTAGCCTTTGCCCTACAAAAACTGATTACGGCGATCGCGGGTTACTTTGTGATTTTGCGGAGCAATATTTTTAGCGTTGGCGATCGGATTACGATGGGTGGGGTGCGCGGCGATGTCATTGCTCTAGGTTTTATCCACACGAAAATCATGGAAATGGGACAGCCAGTTTCATTTCAAGATACAACTTCTCCAAGTTGGGTGAAAAGCCGTCAATTTACTGGCAGAGTTGTTAGTATCACCAACGACAAAATTTTTGACCAACCAGTTTACAACTACACGCAAGATTTCCCCTATCTTTGGGAAGAAATTAGCGTGCCGATCTCTTATACAGCCGATCGCGATCGCGCCGAACAAATTTTACTAGAATGTGCTGAGCGTCATACAGAAAGTATTAATCAGATGAGTCAAGAATCTCTAAAAGTGATGCGCGATCGCTATTTTCTCCATTCCCACGACTTAACACCCAAGGTTTACTATCGCATTACTAATAACTGGCTAGAAATGACCGTCCGCTTTGTCGTCAGAGAACACGGAATTCGCGATCTCAAAGATGCGGTTAGCCGCGATATCCTCAAAGCTTTCGATGTGGCTGGAATTAGAATTGCCACGACGACTTATAACGTTGTCGGATTTCCTCCACTTCAGATCGAGAATAGCTTTAGTAATCCAAAAGAAAATTCGCAACACTAATCTACATTTTAAGCATTAGGATAAACAGCTATGGATATTCAAGCAGCAATAACAGCAGCATGGCAGAAAATTGGGGGACAGATTGACAGCTTTATTATCATGCTGCCAAATATTATATTGGCAGCTATTGTTTTTTTCATATTTTTCTTCGTGGCTCGCTGGCTGAAGCTATTAGTAAAACGCCTTACCCGCAGGCATCGGCAGGCACGAAATTTAGGTATGGTACTAGGGCGATTGGCTCAAGGAGCTGTGATTCTCTTGGGCTTATTTGTCGCACTATCAATCGTTGTCCCCACATTTAGAGCCGGAGATTTAGTTCAGCTACTCGGGATTAGTGGTGTAGCAATTGGTTTCGCTTTCCGCGATATTTTGCAAAACTTCCTAGCTGGGATTCTGATTCTGTTGACCGAACCATTCAAAATTGAGGATCAAATTGTTTTCAAAGACTTTGAAGGCACGGTGGAAAATATCGAGACACGCGCTACGACAATTAGAACCTACGACGGTCGCCGAATTGTGATTCCCAATTCCGAACTATTTACAAATTCGGTCACTGTTAACACTGCATTTGATGCTCGTCGCATCGAATACGATGTCGGCATCGGTTACGGTGACGATGTGAATGAAGCAAAGCGGTTGATGCTAGAAGCAATTTATGGCGTGGATGATGTATTACGAGATCCTGCTGCTGATGTCTTGGTACTAGAATTAGCTGAAAGTAGCGTCAATATCCGTGCCAGGTGGTGGATTAAACCGCCAAGGCGAATAGACGATCTCAATTCGCGAGACAAGGTAATTTCTGCGATTAAGCAAAAGCTTTATGTAGAAAATGGCATTGACTTGCCTTATCCGACACGCCAAATTTTATTCCACGACCAAACCGAAGAGACAGATGGCGATCGCACTCGTCAGCGTGAAGGATGGCCCGCTGGCAGCAACGAAGTTCCAAAACCACGCAGTATCAGCGGTTCTCTTAAACGAATAGCCCAAATCCAAGCCTCAAAAAACGGTAATGGCAGCGATCGAAATCTGGCAGCGGACGATAACAGATGAAAAACGTCAAAATCGGGAAAATTTGGGATAACTTGCACTCTAGCTACTGGTTCTTGCCCACAATTATGGCAGCGATCGCGATCGCCCTGGCATTTACAATGCTGAACCTCGATCGCGCTGGTTTCTACGGACCGTTGGAAAAATGGGGCTGGATCTACGCGGGTGGTGCTAACGGGGCGCGAGAGGTACTTTCATCTGTAGCTGGTTCGGTGATTTCTGTTGCGGCTACTGCTTTCTCAATTACCATCGTGGCGCTTCAGCTGGCTGCGTCTAACTACAGTCCTCGCGTGCTGCGTAACTTTATGCAAGATAGAGGCAATCAAGTTGTCTTAGGGACATTTATTGCTACGTTCGTCTACAGCTTGCTGGTACTGCGGACTGTGCGCGGTGACGGCGATGATTACGACTCTTTTGTACCGCAATTGTCAGTTACAGTCGGGTTGCTGTTAGGACTTGCCAGTATTGGCGTACTGATTTATTTCATCCATCATGCCGCCACAATCATTCAAGTGTCCCATATCATTATGGACGCTAGTAACGATCTTCACGGCGCGATCGATCGCTTGTTTCCCGAAAAGTTAGGGCGGAGTTTGCCCAAGCCGCACGAACATGCAATTCCAGCTAATTTCGATTGGGATGCTTATCCAGTCAAAGCTAATAATAGCGGTTATGTCCAAGCAATTGATAACGAAGAATTGATGCAAATTGCCTGCGATCGCCAACTATTATTGCAAATAAAATCTCGACCAGGTAGGTTTGTGGTCAAGGGTAGCGATTTAGTCATGGTGTTTCCAGGAGATAAGGTCAATCGGAAACTGAGCGATCGAATTAACGATGCTTTTATGTTTGGCAGACAACGCACCGAACAACAGGATGTCGAGTTTCCCGTGAATCAATTAGTTGATATTGCCCTACGTGCCATTTCTCCTGGGATCAACGATCCGACAACTGCGATTGAGTGTATCGACCAACTAAGTGCTGGGTTGTCTCATTTAGCTCAAAGGGAGATTCCTTCTGCTTACCGCTACGACGACGATAACAACCTGCGTGTCATTGCCGAACCGTTCACGTTTGCCGGATTGACCGATGCTGCTTTCAACCAAATTCGTCAATATGGGAAATCAGATGTAGGAGTAGTGATTCGGCTTTTGGAAGCGATCGCTACGATTGCGCGTTATACCCAAAATGAAAAAGACCGTGCGGCACTACGCCGCCACGCCGAAATGATTCGGCACGATAGCCACCAAGCTGTTTCTCAGGAGTTGGATAAGCAAGATATTGAACAGCGATATCAGGCAGTTTTGGAAGTGCTTTAGATGACTTGTGGCGATCGCCAAAATTATTCTCATTGGCAGAAGCAATATTGTTCTACCCAGCTCAACGTGAGTTCGATGAGAAAAACTAGCCAAAAAGAAAACTGAGACCTATGCTCAAAATACACACACAATAGTCTC